>CALAUL010000082.1 GCA_937892255.1 uncultured Bacteroidales bacterium
TCGGAGGCGAGGAACTCTACCCGTCGGTGGAAGAGAAAGCCGCCATGCTCCTCTACCTCGTCACCAAGAACCATTCGTTCAGTGATGGCAACAAGCGCATCGCCGCCACCCTGTTCCTTTGGTTCCTGAACAACAACGGTGTCCTATACCGTCCCGACGGCACCAAACGCCTGGCGGACAACACCCTCGTAGCCCTTACGCTGATGATAGCCGAGAGCCGCACTGAGGAGAAGGATGTGATGGTAAAAGTGGTAGTGAATCTAATTAATCAACGAAATGAGTAAAGGAGGAGAAAGTATGAAAGAGGGTTGGAAAATAGTGAAGTTGGGAGAGGTTTGTGAGAGCCGGTTAGGTAAAACTCTAAACTCCTCAACTGATATAGGTAAACCTTATGAATATTTATGTGCAGTAAACATTCAATGGGATAAAATAGATTTATCGATATTGAAGACGACATTGTTTAGTAATGAGGAAGTAGAAAAATTTAAAATTCAAAAGGGAGACCTTTTGGTTTGTGAAGGTGGAGAGGCAGGCCGTGCAGCTATATGGGATAATGAAAAAACTATTTTATATCAAAATGCTATACATCGAATAAGGTTTAAAAACAATGTGATGTTGCCAAGATTTTGTATGCATTATCTTCGTAAACTCAAATTTGAAGGAATAATAGATAAGAATTATGCTCGTGGAGCAACAATTAAACATTTGGTTACAAAATCTCTATATTCTATACCTATTCCTCTTCCTCCCCTCGAAGAGCAACACCGCATTGTGGGCATATTGGATGCATCGTTCGAGAAGATTGATGCACTGAAAAAGAATGCCGAGGAGAATTTGAAGAATGCAAAAGCACTCTTCCAGCAAGTCCTCGCACAAGAATTACAACCTAAAGAAGGATGGGTGGAGAAGAAATTAGGGGAAGTGTGTGAAAAAATCACAGATGGAAGCCATAATCCACCTAAAGGAATAGAATATAGCGAATACCGCATGCTTAGTTCACAGAATGTCTATGATGGATATTTGCTAACGGAGCCAGTACGGTACTTAAAGAAGGAAGATTTCGAAAATGAGAACAAACGTACTAATGCTCAAACTGGAGATGTCTTATTAACCATTGTCGGAACAATTGGAAGAACTTGTGTTTTATCAGGAAATGAAAGCAACATTACTTTTCAAAGAAGTGTTGCCATATTGAGACCTAAGAATGATATAGATTCTTATTATCTGATGTATTATTTAATATCACAAAATAAGAATTTAAATATTAAATCCCAAGGTGTAGCACAAAAGGGTATATATTTAAAACAATTAGTACAATATCCAGTTGTACTTCCACCCCTCAAAGAACAACACCGCATAGTCCGCACCCTCGACACCCTCAGCGAAAAATGTCGTCGTTTGGAGCAGGTAGCCCAGCAAACCATCCGCGAGTGCGATGCCTTGAAGCAAAGCATTCTTCGTCGGGCATTTAGTGGGGAATTGTAAAGAATTATGTTATATTTGCATAATAGAAGTGATAATCATGGAAAGCAACATAACAACCTCAAATAACCTCTACGGACAAATTGCGGAACTGATACAATCGGCTCGCAAGCAAGTGGCTACGCAAGTAAATACAGCATTGCTTGTTACTTACTGGAATGTAGGTAGAATTATTGTAGAAGACGAGCAGAAAAGTGAGTTCCGGGCAGAATATGGTAAACAAGTTTTGAAAGAACTCTCCAAGCGTCTGACAAAGGATTTCGGAAAGGGATTTTCAAGACCTAACCTACATTGGATGAGAGAATTATATATCAAATATCCAATTTGTCAGACACTGTCTAACAAATTGAGCTGGAGCCATTATTGCGAACTTCTTACCATCTCAGACGATGACAAACGTTCGTTTTACGAACAAGAGTGCATCAATGCACAATGGTCTTTCCGAGAGTTGAAAAGACAGATAGAAAGTTCTTTATTCGAACGCTTGCTTTTGTCGGACGGACAAGCCAACAAAGAAAAGGTAATGCAACTGGCTAGCAAAGGGATAGAAATGAATCAGCCATCGGATATCATCAAAGACCCGTATGTACTAGAGTTTGTTGGTGTTCCCGAAAACAAGCCTTTGATGGAAAGCGACCTCGAACGGATGCTTGTGCGTGGTATAGAGGACTTTCTACTGGAATTGGGACGTGGATTCATGTTTGTAGGTACTCAGCAACGAGTTACCCTCAACAATACGCACTATTACGTAGATATGGTATTCTACAACAAGATATTGAAAGCGTATGTCCTGATTGAACTGAAACGAACCAAATTTACTCCCGAAGCTGCCGGACAATTGAATATGTATCTGAATTATTACGCCACGGAAGTAAACGATGAAGGAGACAATCCGCCCATCGGCATCATTCTCTGCTCGGACAAGGATAACTTGACTGCCGAATATGCTCTTGGTGGACTTTCCAATCAGATATTTGCATCGAAATACACGCTTTGTCTGCCTAACAAGGAACAACTGATAGCTGAGGTACAACGAATGATAGAACACTCAGAAATGAAGGATTTTTAACCGACTCAATAAAGTTATGCTTGATTTTATTTGCAAAGTAAATCCGTAGTTATTATAAGCTATTGATTTATAATGTGTTTTTATTTGCAAAGTAAATCCAAACTCTTAAAGATACATTTATAGTAACCAATAAAAAGAAAACCAATATGAACGAAAGCGATACCCGAATCCATAAAATCGACCCGCAACTGAAAGCTGCTGGGTGGAGCGTAGTGGAAGGAAGCCACATCAGCACCGAATACCGCATCACACGGGGCAAGATCAGTCAATCGGTGAAGATGAAGGGCAAGAAGGCCGACTATCTGTTGCTCTATCGCGGACAACGCATGGCGGTGGTCGAAGCCAAGGCCGATGAGGTGGGTTATCAGGAGGGCGTAATGCAGGCCATTGAATATGCCGAGATGCTCGACATACGCTATACCTATGCCACCGATGGCGACAGCATTTGGCAGATAGACCGAACTACGGGTGCACAAGGTTTTGTGGATGCTTTCCCCAGTCCCGAGGAACTGTGGCAAATGACCTATGGCGAGGCTCACGAATGGCGCGACAAACTCCGCACACAGCCACTCTATACCGATGGTTCACGCAAGCCACGCTACTACCAAGAAAATGCCATCAACCGTGTACTGGATGCCATTGCCAAGGGCGAACGACGCATCCTGCTCACCTTGGCTACGGGTACAGGCAAGACATTTATCGCTTTCCAAATAGCTTACAAACTCTTCCAAACAAGATGGAACGTAGCCGGTACGGGTACCCGTCCACGCATCCTCTTCTTAGCCGACCGCAATACATTGGCTACCCAAGCCTTCAATTCGTTCGACGGATTCGCTCCCGATGCCTTGGTGCGTATCAAGCCGGGCAGCATCCGCAAGGAAGGACGGGTACCAACCAATGGAAGTGTGTTCTTCACCATCTTCCAAACCTTCATGAGCGGAGAGAACGATGAACCCTACTTCGGACAATATCCCAAGGATTTCTTCGACCTCATCATCATCGACGAATGTCATCGAGGTGGTGCGAAGGACGAAAGCAATTGGCGTGCCATTCTCAACTACTTTGAAAGTGCCGTACAACTGGGCTTGACTGCTACACCGCGTGTAGACCAGAATGCCAATACCTACGGTTACTTTACGCACCATGCTTATGAGTATTCCTTGAAGCAAGGTATCGACGACGGTTTCTTGACGCCTTTCCGTCACATCAACATGAAGAGTACCATCGACGACTATCACTACACGCCCGATGATACGGTGGTGAGTGGCGAGGTGGATATGTTCAAGACCTATACGGAGAAGGATTTCTACCAAGGAAACATCAAGATTCGTCAACGTGACGAAGCTCGGGTGCAGGAGTTTATGAGTTTGATAGACCCGATGGAAAAGACCTTGGTGTTCTGTGCAACGCAACACCATGCAGCCGAAGTTCGCAACATGATAAACCGCCTACATGGAGGCAATGCGAAGTATTGCGTGCGTGTAACTGCCAACGATGGCGACGAGGGCGAACGCTACCTGGACGAGTTCAAAGACAACGAAAAATCAATTCCTACCATACTGACTACCAGCGAGAAACTAAGTACGGGTGTGGATGCTCTGAACGTGCGTAACATCGTATTGATGCGTCCAGTAAACTCCATTATCGAATACAAGCAGATTGTAGGACGCGGTACACGTGTTTATGAGGGTAAGTATTACTTCACCATCTTCGACTTTGTTCGTGCCTACGAAAACTACGCCAAGCCCGATTGGGATGGCGACCCGGTATGTCCCAAGTGCAAGGACAATCCGTGTACATGTACTCCCAAGCCACAGCCCTATCATACTTTCAAGGAAGAGGATGGAGACAGCGGAAAGGTGGAGGAACCTGCAGGAGGCCACGAACCGACACCCAAGAAAGAACCGCTCGAAATCATACTCAGCGACAAGAAGAAGCGCAACATCAAGTTTGCCAACGAAGTGATGTTCTACGGCAAGGACGGACGCCCTATCAGCACCCAACAATTCATCAGCGAAATGTTTGGTGAGATGCCTGAATACTTCCAATCGGTGGAAGACTTACGAACCTTATGGGCAAATCCGGAATCGCGCGAAGCCTTGTTGGAAAAACTGGAACAGGCAGGCTATGGGGTCGAGGTATTGAAAGATATACGTCATGCCATCGATGCTGACACAAGCGACTTGCTCGATGTCCTTGAATACATCTCCTTTGCCACAACGCCAATGGAACGTGCCGAGCGTGCCGAACGCTTGAAAGCATACGCAGAAGCCTTGCCACAAGCCCAAAAGGCTTTCATCGAGTACCTTAGGACGGCATACGTAACTTCAGGTGTAGAAGAACTAGGCACCAAACGTTTGCCTCAATTGCTTGCCTTGAAGTTTGGTTCTGTGCCACAAGGTATCCAAAACATGGGTGGACCATTGAAGGCTCGTGAGACTTATTATGAGGCTCAGCGGGTGTTGTATTCGTAAACTTTTCATTTTAAGAAGCGGTTTAAATTTTATTGAAAATTGCTATAACGGTTGTTGGGTTCTCATTGAAGTTCTTTTCGGGTTCTTTATAATATGCAGATTAATTGAGTTAAGAAAGTTAATAAAGTTAGAAGCTGTTTAGTTTTAGAAACTGTTTGAAATTTATTTTGAGCATATTTGACAAGCGTTTTTTCACTCTTTGGCAGATAATAGCGTGCTGTTTTCAAAAAAGGTGAAATGAAATAGGGCGAAAACGCTCTCAAAGATGCCGAAAGTTATTATTTGAATCCGGCTGTAATAATTATTCAATAAATTTTAAACAGCTCCTAAACAGCATCTTAGTTTTTGTTAGGTAAGCATAGGTTGCAGAGACATTTTTTGTGAATAGTTCGGTCATTTTCGCATAATGCCATTATGGGTTGATTATTATGAGTTTGATTGTCTGATGTTTAAGTAAAAATATTAACTATCTCAACTTACCTAACTATGTTTATCTGCAATAGTTAGTAATTTGACATGGCAACAATGGGAAAAGTATCTTGGGGTTGGCAGTGTTGTTGGGGTACTGTTTGTGAGAGAAGTGTTGCCTTATTCGGCAGACCTTCTATAACGAAAAGCAGTGTTGAAAGAAAGTTTAAATCTCAACCTTTTCGAACTTTACAATATTGCTGTTGTCAAATCGAATAGTCAGAATATTGTTGTCGACTCTAATTACAGATATGTTGTTGGTTGATATAGTATCGTGTGTCATGATGTTGAAAGCATCGATATACCACTTTAGGCATTCTTTATTGTTGGTTGTGATGATTTCTAATGTGCTGTCAGTGTTAAAGACAAGTTTGTTAGGGTTGTCGATGTTTGTTGTGTCGTTGTTGTTCCAAGTACCAACGAGCATGGCAGAAATGTTGTTTATGAAAGGAGCGTTGTGGCTTATGACAACGATGTCAGAGACTGTTGCAACACCGTTTACGAACGAATATGTCACAAGTACGCTGTCTTCCATGAATACTTTGTCGCATTTGTCTTTGTCTGTTTCGTAGGTAGAGTAGGTGAGTGTGTCTCCTTGTTCGGTCGTTATAGAAATGTAGTTCGACGATACTTCTATTATTTTGCCGGATATTTTTTTATCGTTTTTTGTTTCGTTGTTGACGTTGTTGCAAGCTACGAAAATGACTGATAATAATAAGGCCGATACTATTGTTTTTGCAGACGCTTTTTTCATTGTTTATTAGTTGTTTACACTGCAAATATTGTCTTTTGGAGTTTAACTACAATGCCTTTTCAAAATGATTAACATTGTTGTTGTCGCAGATGTATCTTTTTAAGAATTTTTATTTGCTTGTATTTGTGGGTATTTTTCTGAAACACAAAGCGATAAACGCTATCAATGCGCTTATCGCCTTATTATGTTGTTTTTCAAAGAAGTTAAAAACTACTTTACAGAAATGACTTCTATTTCCAGTTTGGCTCCTTTTGGCAAAGCTTTGACAGCGAAGCAAGCTCTTGCTGGTGCATTGTCTTTGAAGTATTCGGCATATACGTTGTTAAAGGCTGCAAAGTCTTCGATATCGGCAAGCAGACATGTTGTTTTAACAACATTGCTATATTCGTGTCCTGCGGCTTTGAGTATGGCTCCTATGTTTTTCAGTACCTGGTGTGTTTGTGCTTCTATATTGCCGTCTACCAATGAGCCATTTTGGGGGTTGATAGGTATTTGTCCTGATATGTAAAGAGTGCCGTTTGTTTCGATGGCCTGACTGTATGGTCCTATTGCAGCCGGTGCTTCGTTTGTAGAAATTATCTTTTTCATGTGTGATGTGTTATTTATATCGGCCGTTGTCGCGAGGTGAATTTGACTGTTCGTATTTAAGGTCTTTCAACATGCTGCTGTTTATGGCTATGCAGAAGTTGTATGACTTATAGGCTCCTACCGGCACGATGTTGAAGTTCATTGACCAGCAGTGTAGGTCGCGTGTTACACCCAATGATGTCTGAGATAGTTTTTTCTCGTCAAATGAGTAACCCGATTGTAGTGTGAGTTTCCATTTGGGTGTGAGACTTAGGTTTGCACTGACGTTTACCGACGATGTTACTTTCCGTGCGTATCTGTTTGTCTCGGGGTTAAATTTGCCTTGTACGACGCGAAGAGAGTAGTTCATGCTCACGCTCCAAGGCATGTCAAAGGCTGCATATCCTTCATCGCCTTTTGATAGTCTGTTGTCTTCTCCTTGTTTGTTATGAGGCATTTGTGCGCCTGGTTCTATCTCTTCGTTTTCGGCGGCTTTCATTGCCCAGTCTTCGTTTTCTTCCTCTTCTGTGGTTTCTTCTGTCTCTTTGTTTAGTTTGCTTTTGAATGTATTAGGCGACAGTTGTATGCCGAATGATAGTCCGGCACTTGTCATACGCACTAATCCTTGTTTCATTTTCAGTGCCGACTTGTTGATGCGTGTTGCGGCTCCGTTTTTGTTTGCTACTACGGCGTATGGGTCAAACTGTGCATTGAAGCTTACGCTTGTTCCAAATACTTTTGTTCTGCCTGACATTGAGATGTTTCCCCATCGTAGGGAGTCTTTTAGGAAGTCGTGGCTTGTAGAGAAGTTAAGACCTTCTATGAGTGGTATTTTCTTGTATCCAGTTGAGTCTTCGTCGCTTTTTATTTTCATCTCAATGGTGTTGTTGAGACTTATTGACATACTTGCGGAGTTTGAACTGCTTGGTGTGCCATAGGCGTAACCTTCGTATAGGCTGTATTTTCTTTTTATCAGTTCATCGGTTTTTTCGTTGTATGCCTCTACGGTCTTGTAGAAGCCAAACATATCTGTCGAGAAGTCCGGAGTATACGACACACCTACTGCTGTTGTCATCACATGTCTGATGGCGTTCACTTTGTCGCCGAAGATGGCTCTTATAGGTCGGTAGAAGGTGTATATCTTTGTGCTTGTCGAAGCTGAGACGCTGTAGTCGTAGGCACGATTAAACCCTGGAGTGGGTTTCTTTTTTACCATTTGATTTTTTTCTTTGTCCCAATATTGTTCTGTTTTGCTGAAGTACCATCTTTCTGTATATATAAGACTTGGTGTGAGTGTAAAGAATTTCAGCAATTTGACATTTGTAGAGACGCTAAGTGGTATCTGCACACCATTTTTCCATAGTGTGGAGAAACTTTCAGGTTTAAAGGTAAGTTCGCTCTCTTTGCACGAAATTTTGTTGTCGGCGTTTAGCGAGTAACTTATTTGTATGTCGTGCAAAGGGTTATTTTTTGAGCCTATCAGTTTTTTAGGTTTAAACGGATAGAAGGCTTTTGTTGATGAGATTTTCAGGTTGGGCAGTGTCAGACTGATGGTTGTATCTCTTGAGTTTTGAGAGTGCATGAGAGATACAGACACTCTGAATGGGTTCCATGGCCATTTGCGTGTGTAGTTTATCGATGAGCTTTTTTGGTTTGTCGATAGGTCTTCCGGATTTATTCTGTTGGTGATATTGTTTTTGTTGTACGAACTTGTGGAGAAGTTTACGCTTGCCGAGAATGTCTGATCCGGATTTGCTTTTTGGTCTTGCGAGTGGCTCCATCGTACCGAAAAGTCGTTTTTCTTTGAGTAGTCTGGGAGGTCTTTTTCGCCGCTTACGTTTACTATGAAGTCGGCAGAGAAGCTACCCGAGAATTTATATCTTTTTTTGTATGTCGAAACGACGTGTGCACCCCAAGAGCCTTTGGTGTAAATGTCGGCAGTAAGTTTAAGGTCGAAGTAGTCGCTTGCGGCGATGTAGTATCCGCCGTTTCGAAGATAGAAGCCTCGTGTCGATTCATCGCCGTATGTTGGCATGATGAGTCCCGAGCTGTATGATTTTGTATTGGGTATTATAGCAAAAGGAAGAGCTATGGGGAGAGGGACGTCTTCGATGACGAGGTATGCCGGACCTGTCACTGTCTTCTTTCCCGGAATGACTTTTGCTTTTGTCAGGTTGAGGTAGAAGTGAGGGTGGTCGTGTCTTTGACATGTGGTATATTTGGCGTCACGCATGTAGTATGTCTTTTTGTCCACGCGTTTAGCTCGTTGTCCGACGATGTAACCTTCTCCCTGTTCTGTTACGATATGTGTGATGATGGCTTTTTCGGTGTCAAAGTTATATTTCATCTCCCTCATCTCGTATTCTCCGCTCTTGTCTTTAAACACGGGTAGGTCAGTCTCTACTCCCAATGAGTCTTTCTTGCCATAAGCGTATGCCGTTGTGCTGTCCATGTCCAATTCTATGGTATGGGCTGTCAGAGATATGTCGCCGTATTCTATTGATGCTTTGCCGTATAGGTACATTTTCTTCGTCTCGAAGTCAAATGACAATGAGTCTGTTGCGCTGTATTTTACTTCTGCATCGAGGAACGGTGCTGTGCCTTCTTGTGCTTTCTTTTCCGGAACGAGGTTTAGTGTGTCAGTCTGTAGATGTTGTGTGGTGTCGTTGTAAACATTGGCATCTGTTGTGCTTGAGGTATTATTGGCTGTGTCATGTTGGTGGATTTCGTCTTCTGCGTGGTTGTGTACCATTTCTTGAGCAATAGTTATTTGCCCAAGAGTCAACATTATGCACAAGCATAAATGTTTGAAGTTTTTATTTATTGCAGATGTCGCCAATGTCTTTCATGCGATAATTAAGCACAAAGATAGTAATTCTTATTGTTTAAAACCGTTAGAATTTCTGAATTTGTCTTTAAAGGGGGAGGTTTGTTCTTATTCGTATTTTTTCATCAGTGATAATTGGAAAATATCAAACGGCTTTTTATACAAACAGTTCTTTTAGTTCTTCGTCTGTCATGTCTCTCAGAGGGTTGTTGCTTGTTATGAAGTTGTCGGCCAGAAGACGTTTGTTTTCTTGTAGTTTGTCAATTTTTTCTTCCAATGTCTCTTCGGAAAGGAAACGGTATACAAAGACGTTTTTTGTTTGTCCTATTCGATGTGAGCGATTTATGGCTTGAGCCTCTGCTTGAGGATTCCACCATGGGTTGAGAATGAACACATAGTCGGCAGATGTCAGATTTAGTCCCACGCCGCCTGCTTTTAACGATATCAGAAAGACGCATCTTTTCTCATCGTTGTTAAACTCTTTTATGACGTCTTCTCTGTTTGTCGTGGCACCTGTCAACATGCTATGTTTCATCTGTCGTTGTGATAGTTCTTTGCTGATAAGAGCGAGGTCTTTGACAAACGACGAGAACGCCAATATTTTGTGTCCTTCTGATACGATGTTGCAAATGCGTTCTATTACTATGTCAAATTTTCCCGAAGCACCGCTATATGTTTGGTCTGCCAATACGGGGTGATTGGCTATAAGTCGCAATCTGGTAAGAGCTTGCAGAGTTGAGAATTTTGTTGCTGCGCTTAGTGATGAGTTTGTCTCTTTGTTCCATAGTTCGTTGCGGTAACAAGACTTCTCTTTTTCGTAGAGTTTTTTTTGTTCTTCCGCCATGGGACAATAGATAGTTTGGTAAGATATTGGAGGTAAGTCTGTGGCTACCATCTCTTTTGTTCTGCGGAGTATGAAGGGAGCTGTTATTTTTTTTAGTTTTTCTTCTTTTTCTTCGTTTTTGCCTTTTGTTATCGGCAGTTCGAAGTGATGTCTGAAGAATGAGGCATTACCCAACAGACCGGGATTTAGGAAGTTCATCTGTGCCCATAGGTCGCAGAGATGATTTTCTATGGGTGTTCCGCTTATTGTCAGTCGATGTTCGCTTTTGAGGTCCATCACTGCGTGGTATATTTTAGATGAAGGGTTTTTGATATACTGACTTTCGTCGAGTATGACGTAGTGGAAGAGGTATTTGCTAAGATGTGCGATGTCGTTGCGCAATAGGCCGTAACTTGTTATTACGATGTGGTAGTGTTGTAATATTTTGCCTATGTCGTTGGAACGCAGTCTGTTTTTTCCCGAATAGTTGTATACGGCAAGATGTGGTGCGAAATGGTGTATTTCGTTCATCCAGTTATGGACGAGCGACACCGGCATGACTATCAGAGTGGCGGGCAGATTGCTTTTGTTGAATGTCTTTTTGTTTTTGTTGTCTGTTGAGGCGTAGATATGACTTAGCAATGCTATAGTCTGAACGGTTTTTCCCAAGCCCATATCGTCGGCAAGAATTCCTCCGTATTTGTTGTTGTAGAGGGTGTGCATCCATTGAAATCCCGTTTCTTGATATGGTCGTAGTTTGGCTTCCAATCGGCCCAAGCGTTTTGTCTTTTGTATTGTCAGTTCTGCCGTTATGTTCTCTATCTCTGCGTATTGTGGCGGAATGAGCGAAGAGTGCATTTTGTCAATTCTCAACTGTCCGTTTTGTTCGGTTGAGAAAGATAACACATCGCTCCATGTTGAGAACCACTCATCGGGTATTATGAAGTATGAGCCATCGGGTAGTTTGAAGTATGGGTCATGATTGACTATGTTGCGTCGTAGTTGTTTGAAGTGTATTTCGGCATTGTCTAATATCACAACAGCTTCTATGTCGAACCAGTCTGTTTCTTCGTTTATGTCTACTCTAAGGTCGACGTTTCCGTAATAGTATTTTTCCGTAGCTTCTATTTCTATTGCTACATCGTGTTGTGCAAAATAGCTGCTCTTGTCGTTGAGCCAAGATATAATTTGTGGAGGAGTTGCATTGTTGGGTAGCTCGTCACATTTTAGTTCGTTGTTGGTGGTAATGTGTAGGCCTATTTCGTTGAGCAGTAATGCTATCTGTTGTTCTTTGGCTGTATGACGCGGATATGTACAGAAGGTGTATTGACCGTCTTCGTCGGTTACCTCAATGTGTTTTTTAGAATTGCCGTAAGCATATCGTTTGCTGTTGTATTCGAAGTAGAGTAGTAGTTGACACCTCAGTTCGTCTTGTTCCAAACGTACAATGCCTTTGCAATACGCTTGTCGTTTTATTATTTTGAAGCCGTGAGCTATAACGTGGTGATGTTCAATACATTGTCTAACGAAAGTCTCCATGTATTTCCTGACACTTGGTTGTGGTACGAGAATGCTGTTACGTCCGACAAATGGTCTGAACTTCTTGATGTCAATGTTTCTAAAGTGGTAAAGTTTGTGCTCGAGTATAAACGAAGCCGGAGAATGTGTCAGTTCTATAACTCGTTTCTTAAATAGGCTCATCTCTTGTCCGTTGAGAGCGAGTTTGAGAGCATATATAAGGTCTCCTGTGTCGGTAATGCCAAAGTGAAAACGTGTCTGGTCGGGATATTCGCTTGTCATGAGAATATCTGTTTCGTAGAAGTTGCTATAGTTGCCATCTTTCTGAAACATAGGTATCTCTTCTTGTATTGCCATGCCGAGAACTTCGGAGGTTATTTCGTCTATGTACGGACGTATTAGCCTTTCGATATATTCTTCGGTAATCTTTTCGTGAAAAGCTTTGACGGTCTTTTCTTTTGAGAATGTCTTGAAAAGAGCTTGTTCGTTGAGTTTGTTGAGTTTCTTGATTATAAGACGTTCTCTCTCGTTAAATCTCTCGTTGTCAGATTCGAGTTTTGTGGGTGTAACCTGTTCGACGATAGGATATATCGGCGGAGTACTGAAGTTGATGATGTATGGTACACAGATGTGTCCAAATTGTTTTTTGTCGACAACAACTATTGCCAAACGTTCATTAGCACTTTTTTGTTGTCTGCTGTTGTCGTTGATTTTTTCCATTTGTGATAAGGTGATATGGTGTCACTTATCTGACTATCACTCTCTGACCTATGCGGAGTACCTTTTTCGATGAGAATCCGTTAAGTTGGCATATCTTTTTCACTGTGGTGCCGTAACGTCTTGCCAAGCCTCCCAATGTATCGCCCGAACGAATCACGTGTATTTTGCGTTTCGATGCTTCTATAGACTCTTCGTCGGTCATACCGTAATGCGAATATATGCTGTAGTAGTGTTTCTTCAATGTTATCACGGAGTCTCTGAGTAGTCCGGTCTCGAAGTCAAACACGCGTTGAGGATCGAAAGCTTGTCCGTTGTAACGAGTCTCGAAGTGCAGATGAGGTCCGGTGCTTCTGCCAGTGTTGCCACCGAAGCCTATCACTTCGCCGGCTTTGACTATGTCGTTTTCCTTGACGTTATGTTTTTGCAGATGTCCGTAGTATGTCTCCAATCCGTTGGCATGGCGTATGACGACCAGATTGCCGTATCCTCCTGTATAACGTGATGTCATCACTACGCGCACTTTGCCGTCAAAGGCGGCTTTGATGGGTTCTCCCAAAACGAGCTTCAAGTCGACGCCTTTATGTTCTCTTGTTCGTCTGAACATAAAGCCCGAACGAACTGTGCCTTTCAGTGGTACGCAATAGCTGTGTGTGCTGTCGGCCAGACATAAGTCCACTTCATCGGGTATATCTGAAAGAGGAACTTCTTTGTATGCGTGTATCTTGTCATTTAGCCATAGTGTGTCGAAGTCGTCATCGTTTATCTGTGGACGTCCTACGTCGAAATATTCCCATGTGAAGTCGCTTTTTAATACTATCTTAGTCCATTTGTCCTCTGTGTCTATGGTGTCGATAGCTGTTATCTCCTCTTGAGATGTTACTATTGTAGAAGTGTCGTCATTATGCTCTGTTTCAGAGGGTGGTGTGTCAGGATAAGTCTCAGCTTTGATAATCCAACATGCTGAAAACATTGCTATGGCGGTAATTGCTTTGTGAAATTTGTTGTTTGTCATTGTTTGTTGTTTGTTCCAAAGTCGCAAAGATAAATCTTTTTTACTCAAATACACAATGTTGAGATGTCTTATCGCATATTTTGAGACTATTTCGAATGTTATTTCGAGTATAGATTGTATGGGGTCGCAATAATACGAGGAAGCAACGATTGAGTTTATCTTTTAGCTTGAAACTAAATCGAACAACAAAAACGATTAGTTTATCGCACCTCAAACGAGAAATTTATTTGTCATCAACTAATCAAGATTCAATAGCATTTGCTCCTTGTTGAATAAAAAAGTAAGACGTTGCGTAACACTTAGCGATTTTTTTGCGAATAAATACCAAGTAAATAAAAGACCATGAGAAAGTTATCAATCATTTTGGGAGCAATGCTGAGCATAGGCATTGTTCAAGCGCAGGAGGGATATGGGTTTAAAGACATAGTGACCATACCCACGACGTCGATAAAGAATCAGGCCTCTTCGGGGACATGTTGGAGTTTTGCAGGAATATCGTTTGTAGAGACGGAAATGTTACGAGCTGGGAAAGATACCTTTGACTTGTCGGAAATGTTTGTGGTAAATAAATGTTATCTGTTCAAAGGCGAGAAAGCCGTGAGGTATCATGGTAAATGCAACTTCGGAGCGGGAGGTGCATTGGAAGATGTGCTTTGGGTGATAGACGGTTATGGTATGTTGCCCGATAGCGAATACAAAGGATTGGAGTATGGCAAGGAGTTGCATACACATGGGGAGTTGGACGCTATACTGACATCGCTCGTAGAAGCTGTGACGAAGCGCACTGGACTTACAACGGGGTGGAAGAAGGCGTACAAGAGTGTAGTGGAGTCGTATTTGGGAGTCGTTCCGGAGACATTCAGCTACAATGGCAAGGAGTACACACCAAGGAGTTTTGCCGATGAGGTGATGGACATCAAGCGAAGTGACTACATGGCATTGACATCGTTTACACATCACCCGTTTTATCAGAAGTTTGTCTTGGAAGTCCCCGACAATTGGATGGGCGACTATGTGATGAATGTCAAACTCGACGAGTTGGTGGAAGTAACGGACAATGCACTCAAGAATGGTTATTCGGTATTGTGGGGCGCAGATGTAAGTGAAAAAGGATTTTATTGGCAAGAGGGCGTAGCCATAGTGCCGGAGACAGACGAGGAAAATATGACCGAGAGCGAGTTGGCGCGATGGGTAGAACTTAAGCCTTCGGAACTTAAGACTTATGGAGCGACAGAGCCGGTGAGGGAGAAGGAAATATCACAGCAGATGCGCCAAGAAGCTTTTGACAACTATGAGACAACGGACGACCATGGTATGCACATTGTAGGAATTGCCACGGACAAAGACGGAAAAGAGTATTACAAGGTAAAGAATAGTTGGGATGATACGAATGAGAAAATGGGCTATATATATGTATCAAAGGCATTTTTCAGATATAAGACCATCGACATAGTGATAAACAAAGCCGCATTGCCCAAAAATGTGAGCAAGATGATAAATGCAAAATAGACGATATTAACCAATAAATACCTATATTTGCGACACAAAAAAAATACAGATATGGATTATAAGATTCTGCCGTTAGTAGGCTTTGACAAAGTGAAGTTCGGTCAGACAAAAGACAAAGTCCTTGAGATATTAGGCACGCCTGACGAAATAGAGGAAGATCAGCAGTATGGCGATACTCCGAACGAAAAGACTACCGTATTTTATTATGACGAATTGGGTCTCTCTCTTTCGTTTGAGAAAGAAGAGGGCTATCGTCTTATGGAGATTTCGTTTGATGGAACAGACTTTGTGTTGTGTGGCAATATCCGAACAGGAATGTCGTTTGACGAGGTGATGAAAGCAGTCAAGGCATCAGACTTGGGCGAAGGCGAGGAAGAGGACGTATCGGAGTTTGTAGATTCGGGCGACGACATTAAAGTATGGGTATTCGAAGACACAAATGTCGATTTGTATTTCGAGAACGACATTTTGTCAACAATACAGCTTGGTCCGGAATTTACGGAAGACGGCAATTCGATAGTGTGGCCAAAGTAAATATATTGTTTAAAAGATATTTAAGAAAAAGAGTTGTGAAAGGTAGAATAGAGAAAATCTTTTCGCAACTCCTTTTTTATGTACCATTAATCAATCACAAATCAAATATAAAATGAAGAAGATAGTTTTATCTATTAGCATGCTTATGATAGCGGCTGTATGTTCGTTTTCGCAAATAGTGATAAATACCGAAGTAGGCGATATATCCATGCGTCTGACAGGGCGAACAAGTTTCGATGTTGGCTGTTACGATGACGGAAAAAATGGCGTCATGCTCAATGATACACGTCTTGGGACGATGATTAACTTTGATGACAAATGGAATGCACATTTTGAACTTCTTTTGGATAATAAGACAGTATCTTTCAGGGATATAACAATAGCATATTCGTTTGATGAGCATCACTCTGTTAAAGTGGGCAATTACTTTATGCCCTTTGGAGCAAAGATAACAGGATTGGCGTATAAGTTTTGTGAAGATGCACCGGCGGACTTTGCCATCACACCAAATAGAAAGATGGGTGCGGCTTATTTCTATACATCGGACAAGTTGAATCTGACGGCAGGACTTTTCAGTGATGGAAATGCCGATGCCAAGGCGTTAAATCAGGGTTGGAACCTTACAGGAAAAGTTGTTTATCGTCCTATAATAAATGACAATACGGTGTTGCATTTGGGTTTTGCGCCAATGTACACACAATCTCCAAATTCGGTATCGTTTATGGGTATAGTTCCGTCGACGATAGGAATGCGAATGTCGGCAGGAGGTGAAATGTTGGCAGATAATATATTCCGTTTGGAGGCAGAGGCTCTCTATATAAAGGGGAGATTCTATGCCGAGGCCCGTTATCAGAGGGCAGATGTCACATTGCCCGAAGGGAAGTACTTAGACGTTGTGGGAATATACGACGTAGGAGAACTAATTGGATATGAGTATATTTCAATAAACGAGTATGTTGGGGGAGGCAATTATGAAGGCAAATCGACAAACCTTGACAAAATAACGGCACAAGGCGTTTATGCGCAGACGAGTTTCTTGCTCATAGGTGACCAACAGCAATATCACAAAGCTATGGCTTTTTCAATAGCACCGGTACCCAAGAGTCTCGAGCTACTACTTCGTGTGAGTCATCTCACTATTGAGGAGATGGGCAGGACATCAGACATCACTCTCGGTCTGACATATCATTTCAATAAGTATCTTAATGCAAAGGTCAATGCTGTGACAGTCTTTTCGTCTAATATGGACGTGTTATTTGCGTTGCAGGGCAGATTGCAGTTCTCATTTTAGAACGAAGTTGAGAATACATTAAACAGAGGAGAAATATGAAACAATCAATCTTGACAAAGATAGAACGACGAGAGATAACAGCCGGTGTCGTCGGACTTGGATATGTCGGTTTGCCCCTTGCCGTGGAGAAGGCCAAAGCTGGATTTCGAACTATTGGCTTCGATGTGCAAGAGTATAAGGTGCTGATGGTCAACGAGGGAAAGAATTACATAGGCGATGTTGTGGATAGTGAGTTGGCTTCGCTTGTTGAGAGGGGGGTATTGTCGGCAACGACAGATTTCTCTTTTGTCGGAGATGTGGACTTTGTGGCGATATGTGTACCCACGCCCCTTGACGAACATCAGCAACCTGACATAAGTTATGTTGAGTCATCGGTGAAATCTATGGCGCAATATATTAAGCGAGGGACAATGGTAGTTTTGGAGTCAACAACATATCCGGGTACAACAGAGGAACTTATAAAGCCGATTTTGGAAGAGGGTAGCGGACTTGTCTGTGGAATAGACTTCTATTTAGGTTTTTCTCCCGAGCGAGTTGATCCGGGGAATATCATCTATAAGACAAAGAATACCCCAAAAGTTGTTGGAGCAATAGGTGATGATGCAAGGGAAGTAATATCTGCAATGTATAGTGCCGTCTTGGGAGATAAAGTACATGTGGTGTCATCGCCAAAGGTGGCGGAGATGACAAAAATATTGGAAAATACCTATCGCAATGTGAATATTGGCTTGGTGAATGAAATGGCCATACTGTGTGATAAGATGGATATTAACCTATGGGAAGTGATAGAGGCGGCAAAGACGAAGCCATTTGGGTTTACGGCATTTTATCCGGGACCGGGATTAGGCGGTCATTGCATACCTCTTGACCCATATTACCTCAGTTGGAAGGCGCGTGAGTATGGTTTTCACACGTCTATGATAGAGGCTTCGATGATGGTGAATGACCAAATGCCGGAATATACAGTGAATAGGTGCGGGAAGATGCTCAACAATGTAAAGAAGGCTTTGAACGGCTCGAAGGTTCTTATCTTGGGAGTGGCATATAAGCAAGATGTTGACGACTACAGAGAAAGCCCGGCGTTGAAGGTGATAGAGATATTCAAGAAGAACGGCAGTGAGGTGACATATTATGACCCGTATATACAGCGGTATAGATATAAAGGACAAGAATATGACTGTCTGCGGGAGTTGACAGCGGAGGCATTGCAAGAAGCTGATTTGGTTGTTGTCACTACCGCACATACGAAGGTGGATTATGCCTTCGTACAACGACATTCGAAGATGATATTCGATACTAAGAATGCAATGAAGAATGTCGAGAGCAGAGATAATATAGAGTTGTTATAGAACAAGAAAGAGATATGCAATTTAGAGATTTAAAGAGACAGTACGAGGTCTTGAAAAACGATATAGATCGGGCGATGATAGATGTTGCATCATCGTCGGCATACATAGGAGGGAAGCAGGTGAAGCAGTTGGAGACGGAGTTGGCGGAATATGTAGGAGTGAGACATTGTGTGTCGTGTGCTAATGGAACAGATGCCTTGACATTGGCATTGAAGGCATTGGGCGTAGGGCATGGAGATGCGGTCTTTGTGCCGGATTTTACGTTTTTCTCTACGGCGGAAGTGGTGTCGTTGGAGGGAGCTACGGCAGTCTTTGTCGATGTGGACATGGAGACCTATAATATATCTGTTGCGGACTTGGAGAAGAAAGTGGAGGCAGTAAAGAGAGAGGAAGAACTGACGTTGAAAGCTGTCATTACGGTCGACTTGTTCGGTTTGCCGGCAGACTATGAAGGAGTGCGAGAGATAGCGGACAGAAACGGAATGTATGTTGTGGAAGACGGAGCACAAGGTTTTGGAGGCACGAGAAATGGACGTAGAGCGTGCTCTATGGGCGATATATGTACCACGTCATTCTTCCCGGCAAAGCCTTTGGGTTGTTATGGTGACGGGGGAGCGTGTTTCACAGACAATGATGAGTGGGCAGCGTTGATGGAGAGTTACAAAGTACATGGCAAGGGCGAGATGAAGTATGACAACGTGCGAATCGGAATGAACTCTCGTCTGGATACGTTGCAAGCCACCATATTGCTGGTGAAGTTCAAGGCATTCAGGGATTATGAGCTGACGGATATTAATGAAGTGGCTCGACGTTATAGTGAGATGTTGAAAGGCGTTGTCAAGTATACACCCGTTGTGGAAGCGGGTAGTTATAGTTCGTGGGCGCAATATACGATACAGTTAGAGAGCAGAGAACAACGGGATAGAGTACAGCGAGAATTGAAAGAGAAAGGTATTCCTACTATGGTTTATTATCCTAAGCCAATGCATTGTCAGACAGTATATAAGGAAGAAAAGATATACGGAGCGTGTCCTAATGCGGAACTTTTGAGCGAGACGGTGCTATCGCTTCCGATACATCCATATATGACAAGAGATGAGATTGAGGAGGTCGTGAGAGCAGTAACAGATTTTGTTAAGGCGTAGCACGAAGTTGCAGAATGAATTTAGACAAAAAACGAAACCGAGAATCCCATTTGGTTCGGAGACTCGGTTTCGGCTATAATCTTAAATCAAGCAAGCATAGTTTATTTTGTTCCCTTATTGAACTTCTTTATGTAGCTGTCAAGAGCAGACGTCATTGACGGGTATTCCGGAACCGGAGCTTGAATGTCGACTATCAGACCTGCGTCTTTAGCTGCTTGAGCTGTGGTTGGACCGAACGTGCCAATCTTTAAATTTCCTTGTTTGAAGTCTGGGAAGTTGTTGAAAAGAGATGCTATACCCTGTGGGCTGAAGAAAACGACAATATCGAAATCCTCAGGTTTGATGTCCGTCATATCAGAACTTACCGTTTTGTATATAACAGCCTTAGAATAAGTAAACTTATATTTGTCGAGCAAATCCGGAACATCTTGTTTGTGGATATCGGCAAGGGTTAGAATGTACTTTTCGTCTTTGTGTTTTTTTAGAATTTCCAATAGGTCGATAAACTTACCTGTAGAGTGGAAAATCTTGCGTTTGCGATAGATGATATACTTTTGCAAGTAGACAGCAATAGCTTCCGATACGCAAAAATACTTCATGGTATCAGGAATCGAAACACGCAACACCTCACACATTTTAAAGAAATGGTCAATTGCCAATTTGCTTGTGAAAATTACTGCAGTGTGAGCTAATATATCTACTCTTTGTTTTCTAAACTCTTTGGCTTCGAGTGGTTCGACATGTATAAAAGGACGAAATATCAACTCAACATTGTTCGTCTCTGCTAACTCAAAATATGGCGATTTCAAGTCTGTCGGTTGAGGTTGAGAAATGAGTATTCTCTTGATTTTTGCTTTGTTGTCTTCCATTCTTAATTAGTCAATAGTAATGCGGTCTTGTAAATGCACAACAACGGTGCAATTTCGACGGTGCAAAGGTACAAAAAGACATAGAAGTTTAAAACGATTTTTAATGATTTTAACAATCGCCAAATGTATATACCTATAATTATGGTTATAGAGGCATAGATAAAGATGGGGTAGTGACTTTCATTTGCAAAAGGAAATAGTAGGGCGAAAGGTATTAGCGTTATGCCTGCAAGACATTGTGAGATAGTCTCATTGCTGTTGAGTTGTGTTACAATAGATGGTATTGCAAAGGTGAAACTGATAATCTTGTTGACTATATATTTTGTACCTGTGAGTAAGAATATTATTGCGAGAATAGAGCCGTAAAGAGCTATTCCTCGAATGTTGTACGTAGGCAGGAAGTCTGTTGCAATTATTGATTCGTATATTACGGTCGTGATGGAGATGTAGAATATGCCTTTACAAAGGAATGTGGGCAAGAGGTTGCTCAATGACTGAGATGTATTGATACGTTTGAAGTTTTGTTCTGAGACTATAGATGATATAAGAGAGGGTAAGAAGTGTGGATTTCGAATCTTTATTACACCGCATACGATGAGAGTGATAGTCGTAATGGCGAGAAGCCAAAGACTATCGGCGTTGAGAACGGTTTCACCTCGTTCGCTGTTGTGTAGTGGGGTGTGTTGTGTTGTAGTCGTAAGGGCAGAAGAGTCGGTGCTGTAAGTGGTGATGGGAGTAATGCTGTTGTCGTTGATGTTGAGTTTTACCACGAGAGTAGAGCTGTCTGAATCTTTTAAGCCGAAGAATATAGAGTCGGCAGTAGATAGTTGATTGTTGTTTTTCTTTGTTGGTGTGACTATCTTCTTTGGCGAAGGTTTAATTGTGATATTTGTTTGTGTCGTAGTGTCGTTAGGAAGTGTCATGGTAGAGCGAGTAGAGGTTATACAGCGGCTTCTTTTAATGATGTTTTGAGGTTTATGTCATCACCTTCAATACAGTGTTTCAGTGCTTCGTAAGGGGTTTCGACGAATGTTACGGTGTTGAGATGTTTTTCAGTCATGAAACATTCATCGGCCATAGTTTGAAGTTGTAGTTTTAGTCCATCGTAGAAGTGGTTTGTGTTGAGCACTATGATGGGTTTCCAGAGCAATCCCAATTTTTTGTCGGATAGAGCATCGAAGAGTTCGTCCATTGTGCCGGTGCTGCCGGGGAGGACAATGATGGCATCTGCAAGGTCGATGAGCATGCGTTTGCGTTCGGCCATTGTGTTGGTTATTCGCATGTCGGAGATATTAGGGTTGCCCCATTCTACGTCCATCATGAATTGCGGAATGACGCCTATGATGTCCCCGTTTAACTCTAATGTTGTTTGTGCCACTTGTCCCATAAGTCCAATACTGCCACCTCCGTAGACAATGCCAAAACCGTTTTCGACGAGTAGAGTGGTCAAGAGCCTTGTGTCATCGAAGTAGACCTGCTTTATTTTATCGCTTGCGGCACAGAATATACATACACGTTTCCCCATTGTCATCTTTTTTTGTTAAAAGGTATTTGGTATACGATTGTATATGTGAAGCCCAGAGATGCTTTTTTGCTGAATTTGCCATATCCTGCTATGGTGTAAGGGTCTAACCTGTCGTTGTGAGAGACGCCAAGCAAAAATCTGACTCTAAACGACCAACCCATGTAGAAATTGGGTAATATCTCACTTCTTAATCCAAAGAGGGCATCGACAGAGTGGCTGAATATTGAGCCTCCATCAACACTGCTTGTGTAGTTGCCCCAATATTTATCAACGACGGTGTAACTATTGCATTTGTGGTCTTGCCACGATATGTTGTAACGTGCCCCTATGAATATATTGTCGTTGGTGGGGAAGTCTTCGGAATGCCAAATGTCGTAGTCTACGCCAAAGCGAACAAAAGTGCCGTTTGAGGTGTAGTCGTAAGTGTTAATTTCGATGATAGAGTCTTTTTTTGTGGTTGGTGTATTGCCAACGGATTCTATTATCTTGGCAAAATTCTTATATTGAGTATTTTCGAAACCTACCTCAGTGGCGGCATACCATCTGTTGCTGAATCCATATCGACCAACGCCAACGATGGAGAAGCCTTTTGTTTCAGATGTCTTTGTGTCGTCATTTAATCTTTGCAGAGCGTTTATGCCTTGCATGATGAAAGGTGAGACGTCGATACCTAACGATATGCCGTTGTCCTTTAGTACGAAGATTTTAGGCTCTGTTTTTTCTTCCTCTTCATCTTGAGTTTGTCGAGATTGATTATCTTGTCCAAAAGCTAAGAGAGAGCACAGAAGAAAAGAACTAATTGCGAATATATATTTTGACATTCTCAATGCTTTCGTTATATTTTACAATCGGGTTGACAATGACAGCCGAATCGATATAGTTTTTAGTGTGAACAATGTCTAACAGTTTGAGAGTCGTTGTGATGCCTCCGCCTCCGGTGATAGGTTCTGGCTTTATGTTGTATTCGATGGTTATGATGTCTTTAGATTTGTTGTTCTTTATTTCGAAGACGGTGCTTTCGGCGTTGAGGTTTGGCACTAAAAAGAGTTCGTTTACAGATTCGTCGTTTTTGTAGAGGGTGTCTACTAAAGCTCCGTCGGCTCTTACCACGACATATGCCAATGTTGTGTCTTTTAGTGTGACAGAAGAATAAGGTTTTACCTGAATGGAATGTTGGTAATGTAATATTCTTTCATCGTCGCTACATGAGAAGAATACCAAACTGCAAAGTGAAGCTATTATCAGCTCTATTGTTATGTTTGCTACATGTGCTTTCATAGTCCACAAAAGTAATATAAAATTAGGATACGCACAATATAAGTAGTTGTTAAATTTCTTGTAGCATTTGAATGGCATTGTGATAGCATGTAAATGGTTACTATGTATTTGATAATATGGCAAAAAAGGGCGTGGTGAGGATACTGATGAAAAAGGTTTATCCTAAAATAATGGGTGTTTGTATATAAAAATAAGGGGAACTTATATATCATTATGAGTGATATACATGTATGCATTATGTTTGCGATGTAAATTTTAAATAACACGATTATGAAACGTATCTTTTCAATCTTGTCAGCAATGACAATCAGTGTAATGGCAATGGCTGCTGCACCTCAATTTCCACAGATGAATCCGGACGAAATATCTAAGAGCCGTGTAGAGCAGATGGACCAGCGTCTTAATCTTACTGACGAGCAGGAGACAAAGATTTTGGCAATCTACAAGGAGTCTTTTTCAACAATGCCGGCATTTGATATGAGCGAAGAGGCTCGCACAAAGATGATGGAGCACTTCATGGCAACAGAGAAGAAAATAGAAGCGGTGTTGAATGATGCTCAGAAAGCAGAATATGCTAAAATGAGAGAAGAGCAGAGAGCACAATTCGGACAGTAGTAAGGTTTTATTTGGTGATTAGAAAACTGTCAATGGAATGGTTATAGCGGTCATGATTCCCATGAGCCCTATAGCCATTCCTGCTATTGCACCCTCTAATTGTCCCATTTGCATAGCTCTCGATGTCCCTATGCCATGAGAGGCAGTGCCCATGGCTAATCCTTTGGCAATTTTGCTCTTCACTCCTATCGTTTTCAAAAACCAAGGTCCTATGATGGACCCGAATATCCCGCATATCATCACTGAAACTGCTGTTAGAGCCGGCAGACCGCCTGACATCTCCGACAATACCAATGCTATAGGCATCGTGACAGACTTTGGTTGCATGGATAGCGTTATGACTTCGGGAGCGTTCATCAATCGACAAAAACCAATGATGCTGACTACTCCGACAACAGCACCAACAGCCACAACGGATAGTATTGTCAAAACGTTACCCTTGAGGTGATGCGATTGCTTATGAAGAGCATAACCTAATGCAACAACGGTAGGGTTTAGCAAGAATGTTATCAAATGACTCTTTTGTGCGTACGTATCGTAGTCGATGTTGAGCAGTAGCAACACCGTTGAAACGATAAGAACAGCAATAAGTATAGGAGCTGAAATGGCACGTTGTACACGTCTGTTGATATATGTGCCTATGCCGAAAGCAAATACAGAGAGAGCCAAAATAAATGGCTCGCTTGTTATGATAGACTGAACGAAAGTGTCATCAAGCATTTTTATCATGTCCTTTTTCGAATTTGTCCATTAAAAGTCCTACGACAGCCATGACAAGCATTGTTGTGAGTATAGTGCCTAAAACCATAGTGATGATGTTCTCTCCTAAAATCTCGTAAGCTGCTATTATGCCGATGCTCGGGGGAAGAAACATAATAGCCATGTGCCGAATTAAGAACGTGCACACACCTGCAACCCATTGCTCTTTGACAATACCGAGTTGCAAGGAACAAAACATTAGAATCATTCCGATGATATTCCCGGGAATAAATCCGCATATAAAATAGCTCGTAATCTCCCCGATAACTAAAAATATCAATATGATAAGTATCCCTTTCATTGTGTGTGATGGTGTAGAAATGACGCAAAGTTAGCGATTGTATTTGTTTTATTGGATTTGTTTTTTCATTTTTGTATCGGTATGTAATTTTTACCAAACGTCATGAACGGAGATATACTAAAACAGATGCGGATAATGTTGAGTATGGCAATGGTTGCTTTGCTGTGCGGATGTGAAAGTATATCAAATCGTTGCGCTATTATGGGGGACTATGAGTCGTCGTATGAAGAGAGCTTTCATGACGGTATAGAGTGTAAAGTGCGATGGGATTTTGTGGAGGAGTTTAATCTTTTCACGGTTGATGGCAAGGCGAAGATGTACATGACATTTATGTTCGATGAACAATTCGAGTTTAAAAATCTCACGTTGGAATATGATGTCATGTTGAGCGGAAAATGGAGTTATGACGGTGACAGATTGGAAGTCTTGGCGGATACAACGACATTTAAGTATGAATATGTAAAATCAGATGCAACGCGATATACCGAGGAGGCTATGGCTCGTTATCTGCGCAAACATGTTAAAGATGACTTTATACCTTCGATGCGTAAGAAATTTATAGCGTTAAGCGACAGAAGTATAAAAGTTAAAGCCGTTACGGACTCTTGTGTTGTGGCTATCGACCCACGTGATGAAAGCGAAGTGAAAATGTTCAAGAAAACTAAATAGAACATCTTCTTTAAGCAAAAGAATAAGAATTGATTTTTGTTATAGCGAGAAAAGGAACACGATAGTAATCTTTTTTATTAGACAATTTGCAGAATTTTGTTCTCTTCTTTTAATATCTTTGCACATTGAAACAATGGATAAAAATGTGATGATATGCAACAATATAGGATTGGTGTTGATGCTGGTTCTACAACGATAAAGTTGGTAGTGCTTGAAAATGAGACAAACAAAGCTGTCTATACTTCATATAAACGACATTTTACGGATATACGAACTTGTTTAGAACGACAATTGGACGAGATGTCGAGCCAATTGGGCGAAGATGCACGTTACAGCATAACGCTCACGGGTTCTGCGGGTATAGGTCTGTCCGAACGTAGTGGAATACCGTTTATACAGGAGGTTATTGCATCGGGTTTGGCTATGAAAGAGTTAGACAAGAGCGAGTTTACACTTGTCGACTTGGGCGGAGAAGATGCCAAAATGGTATTCTTTCATAAAGATGCAAGTCCTGATATACGAATGAATGGCAGCTGTGCCGGCGGAACGGGAGCTTTCATCGATCAAATGGCAACATTGCTCAATATGGAGCCCAAACAGATGAGCGACATGGCTCTCAATTATAAACAGCTTTATCCTATAGCATCACGTTGTGGAGTCTTTGCAAAGACTGATATCCAGAATCTTCTTTCGCGTCGTTTGCCATTGGCAGATATAGCGGCAAGTATCTTTAATGCTGTGGCAATGCAGACAATGACGACATTGGCACGCGGAGCAGATATCATAACTCCGGTGATGTGTACCGGAGGTCCATTGACCTTCTTGCCGGCTTTGAGAGAAGCGTTTGTGAGAGTGATGGGATTGAGACATTCTGACCTGATATTACACCCCAACGCAGAGATAACAACGGCACGAGGAGCTGCTCTCTCTGTAGATTGTAGTAAGTCGTACAGCATAAAAGAGATTTTCGAACTGCTAAATAGAGAGTCTCTCAAAGTCAGCGAACAGTGTATATCTCCACTCTTTTCAGGAGAAGACGAATATGCCTTGTGGCTTAAGGAATTGAAGGTGAAAAGTCTTACACTTCGAGAACTGCGCAGTGGCGAACATTGTGAGGCCTTTTTGGGTATAGATTCAGGTTCTACTACAACGAAGTTTCTTGTTACAGACATAGATGGCTCAATCCTTTTCAAGATCTATGCTAACAATGACGGCAATCCGTTGTTGAAAGTAGAAGAGGCATTGCGCGCCTTTTACTACATGATAGACGAGATAGGCGCAACGGTGACATTTGTAGGCAGTGCTGTTACCGGATATGGCGAAGATCTCATAAAAGCCGCATTAAACATCGACTATGGTATCGTAGAGACAATGGCGCACTTTAAAGCAGCTCACTTCGTTGCTAACGATGTCTCTTTTATCCTCGACATAGGAGGACAAGATATGAAGTCAATCTTTATTCGCAACGGAGCAGTGGCGAATATCGAACTTAACGAATCTTGTTCTTCCGGTTGTGGCTCGTTCTTGCAGAGTTTTGCCGGAATGATGAACATGCAGTTGTCCGATTTTGCATATAAGGCATGTATGGCGAAACGACCGTGCGACCTTGGTACACGTTGTACTGTCTTCATGAACTCAAAAGTTAAGGAGGCTCTTCGTCAAGATACAGACCCCGGAGATATTGCAGCAGGTTTGGCAATATCGGTGGTGAAGAACTGCCTTTTTAAGGTCTTGAAATTGCAGAATCTCAACAGGTTGGGTGATACTATCGTGGTACAGGGAGGAACGTTCAAAAACAAAGCTGTACTCCGTGCTCTTGAGCTGTTGTCGGGAAAGAGTGTACATACGACAGACTCACCGGAGTTGATGGGAGCTTATGGAGCGGCATTGTACGCTATTGACCAGTATAAGATAGAACCAAAAGAGTCATCGTTCAAGGGAAGAGAGGTGCTTGATACTCTTGCAAATATTGAGACATCGCTTGTGCAATGTAAAGGTTGTACAAACAACTGTCAGGTTGTGAAATTCCGTTTTCCCAATGGCAATTTGAGCTTCGCAGGTAATAAGTGTGAGAGAATCTTTCATAGCAAGTCGAAAAGCAGTGTGCAAGGTTACAATCAAGTAGACGAGAAGTATAAATATATTTTCAGAGAAACAGAAGAACGAGTAAGTTCGGGTACGAAGATAGGAATACCGCGTGTGCTGAATATGTTTGAGAATTATCCGTTTTGGAGAACATTGTTTGTCTCATGTGGCATAACACCTATCCTGTCAGATGAGTCAACTACACAACTCTTTAAGCAGGGTATTTTCTCTATAATGTCGGATAATATCTGTTTCCCGGCAAAGCTTACCAACGGACATATCATGAACCTTGTCGAAAAGAAAGTCGACCGTATATTCTATCCATTGGTAGTGATGGAGAGTAAAGACCATCAGAGAGATACCAACTGTTTTAACTGTCCTGTTGTCAGTGGTTATCCGGATGTGATACGTTCGGCTATCAACCCCGAAGCGAAATATGGTATACACTTCGATACACCTGTTGTATCATTCAAAGATGAAAAGGCAGTGTACGATAGTTGTTATGCTTATTTGTCGTCTCTTGGTGTCAAACGTCAAGTGATAAAGAGAGCTGTTCGTAAGGCTTTGGAGGAGAAGCAGAGAGTTAAGTCTCATCTGATAGAGACAGAGAAAGCTATACTTGATAATGCAATAGCAACAGGACGTATGCTCTTTGTCATGACAGGTCGTCCTTATCATATTGACCCACTTATTAACCAACGTGTGGCACAGATAGTGACAGACCTTGGTGCTGATGTTATATCTGATGATGTCTTTAGAGAGGATAAGCTGGAGTGTCTGGAGATGAACTATATCTCACAGTGGACATATCCCAATCGTGTTGTACATGCAGCACATGGTGTGGCACGTCTGCCATATAATGTACAACTTATACAGATCAACTCCTTTGGATGCGGTCCTGATTCATTCCTGATGGACGAGGCTTCAAATGTCCTAAACGCAGCGGGTAAGAATCATACAGTGATACGTGTAGATGAGATAAGTTCGCCGGGTTCGGTCCGTTTGCGTTTGCGTTCTCTTATAGAGTCGCTTAAGCAGAGTTATGCAAAAGGTTATAAGGCCGAAACATCGGAGTATAGAGCATTGCATAATGCATTTACTGAAAAGGAGAAAAACGAACGTACAGTCGTTATACCTTGGTTCTCAGACTCGTTGTCACCGTTCTTCCCAGCATTCTTTAAGAGGTTGGGCTTTAACTTTATGAACTTGCCTAAGCCAAATGAGGAGTCTATACAGATAGGATTACAATACGGACATAACGAGGTGTGTTATCCGGCAACATTGGTGTTGGGTGATATAATGAAGTTCTTGCTCAACAATCGTGATAACTTAGATAAGTATGTCGTTGGTATAACACAAACAGGAGGACAATGTCGTGCAACTAACTATTTGGCACTTATCAAAAATGCAATGATAACGGCAGGGTTCTCAGATGTGCCTGTTCTCTCTATTAACACGGGTACAGCCTATGGTAATGAACAGCCGGCATTTAAAGCAGACTGGAAATTGGCTCTTGCGTTGGCATATAAGGTCGTCCAGTATTCTGAGACACTTGCGGCGATGTATAGGTCTATGGTTGTGCGAGAAGTCGTTAAGGGAACATCTCAGGCATTGTGGAATAAGTATATACAACTTGGTATTAATGCGGTTGAAGAGAAAAGGGATAAAGAACTTTTAGACCTCATAGCAAAAGCAATAGACGAGTTTAATGCCATAGAGATAAAGAACGAAAAGCCGCTTGTTGTCGGTCTCATAGGTGAAATATATATCAAGTATAACAGCTTTGGACAGTTGGGTATCACTCAGTGGTTACAACAACAAGGTATAGAGGTTGTAGTACCATCGCTGATGAGTTTCTTGCTTCAGAGCTTTGTCAATAATAGGGTAAACCATAATAACAATATCGAGCGCACATCTATTATCGAGCGTACATTTACAAAGGGATTGCAGATGTATATAGAGAGCAGAGATCATAGATGGGAGAAACTCAAAGAAAAGTTCCGTTTCTATCGTCCCGAACCAAATATCTTTGAGATAGCCAAAGATGCATCACAAGTTATCAATCTCGTTAATCAGTTTGGGGAAGGATGGTTGATAGCAGGCGAAGTAATGGAACTAAACCGTTCGGGTATAGATAAAGTTGTTTGTTTGCAGCCGTTTGGATGTATAGCCAACCATATCGTTGCACGAGGTATTGAAAATCGTTTGCGTAAAGCGTGTCCGAAGATGGGTATGCTGTTCCTCGACATTGACTCAAGTGTAGCAAAGGTCAATCTTGAGAATCGTCTACACTTCTTAATAGAGAACTAATAACAGTCAAAATAGTAAAGTATGCGCATTGATATATTAACTCTCTTCCCAGCATTGTTTGAAGGGCCATTTACAGAATCGATATTACGACGAGCGCAAGAGGGAGGGCATGTGGAATTGTATACACATGATATTCGTGAATATTCAAAAG
>CALAUL010000083.1 GCA_937892255.1 uncultured Bacteroidales bacterium
CCACAAGTGTCGGCAACATCATGATGATGGAGATACTCGTGAGTGTCTTCATCGTAGCATTTATGTTATTGGAGATAATCGATGAGTACGAATTGGACATACTATGCACGATATTACGATATATATTTGTAGTATCTTCGGCCTGTTTAAGCTCAATTTCAACATCTTCAAGAAGTTCTTCATCGCATATATCTCTTATCAGTTTAGTATGCGACATGCGATAGAAGAGAGCGTCATTTCCCTTGAGCGATGTAACGAAATAGACAAGAGAATTTTCAATACGTTGCAACTCCAAGATGGTCTTGTTCTTCACCGACTGCTGAAGCTCTGCCTCCACATTCATAATATGCGTATTGATGTGCTTAAGCGACTTCAAAAACCATACGGAAGTCGACAGCATAAGTCGCATGATTAGTTCGTAATGATTGGCAACAGATACCTGTTTGCGTATAGAATAGACGACAAAATCATCGAGGATATCTATTTTGTAGTTACATATTGTCACGCACACTTCGTCTTTAAGAATAATACCCAAAGGAACTGTCGTATAATCTATACGGCTGTCATTTTTACGAAGTGGCACACGAATGACAACGAGTTGCCAGTCATCTTCTTCTTCTCGACGAGGTCTCTCGTCGTTATCCTCGATGTCGTTAATAAACGACTCCGGGACATCTAAACCATCTATAAGAAAAGTACGTTCTTCGGGAGAAGGACATTCGAGGGACACCCAACAATTCGGTTCCCAACGATCGGTTACTTCAAAACCTTTGTTGTTAATATAAAAAGTTATCATAGCACGTAGGCCTCCATTTGTTGCAATCAGCAGAAGACTCATGCTATGAGTCTTCCGTTAATAGTTCTGTTCCGGATGATAATCGTCCATAGTTAATGTTTAAAAATTCGACTGCAAAAATAAGATGATTTTCGAGTTATACAAAGAGATTGTTTTAAAAAGGTAATAAGGAATTAGGAATTGGCAATTAGGAGTAGACTTGGTTCTGTTCATTTAGCTCATCGAAAGAAATCTAACACTCCTCTTCATACAAAGGGCGCACCCGACATCTGCCGAATGCGCCCTA
>CALAUL010000084.1 GCA_937892255.1 uncultured Bacteroidales bacterium
GCAATGCTTTGAGAGCTATTGCTTATCGGTATATATTTGAAGCATTGCAAATGCTTACACTTCATGTGGGCGGATAACAATTTCGCCCGCACAGAGCAATATACTACCATACCAGCATAGATACTCATGTCCCTTTCTATTTGGCTTCACAAATATTCTTGTTACGTAATAAACCAACTTTATTTTTCAAACAAAATACTTTCCTTATCTTTGCCAATATTAAGAAGTGTAATTTATGGACGAATGAAAAACAATAAACAAGAGAAATTCTCTTTCGAGGACTTTCTTCGCAATACAACAAACATAGACAATCTTTCTTGCAAAATGGCTTACAACGATGAAGACGGCAACCCTATGCCCTTCTCCGAGCAAGTCGCCATCGTCACACACTTCCTCAAATTCAAAGAGAAACCAGAAGGTTCATTTTTCGTTTCGAAAGGAGAAGAAATCATCAAGACATGGCTAAATATAACTAACAATAACAACCTAGACACTCCATGCATTTCCGAACCTTTAAACCCTTACTTTCTCAACATTTTTAAAAATTTTGAACACGTCCCTTTCAAACCAACTGAGGCTCCCACTTTCAAATTCATAGACCTATTTGCCGGCATAGGGGGATTTAGATTAGCTATGCAAGACTGTGGCGGAGAGTGTGTCTACTCATCCGAGTGGGACGAGAATGCAAAACGCACATACTATCACAACTTCGGCGATGTACCATTTGGAGACATAACAAAAGAATCAAACAAACAGATGATTCCGAATGATTTTGACGTTTTATGTGCAGGCTTTCCTTGTCAAGCGTTCTCTATTGCCGGATACCGAAAAGGTTTTGAAGACACACGAGGCACACTCTTTTTCGATGTTGCCGAAATAATCCGTCGCAAACGACCAAAAGCAGTATATCTTGAAAATGTAAAAAACCTTTACACCCACGATAACGGCAAAACATTTGCTATAATAAAGAACACCCTTGAAGAACTCGGCTACATCGTATTCGACAAAGTTATGAATGCCATGGAATACGCCAACATTCCTCAAAATAGAGAACGTATTTTCATTATAGCTTTTGACAAAGAGAAAGTACCAAACTATACAGACTTTAAGTTTCCCGATAAAGAGCCTCTTATGTCTACCATCAAAGATTGTATAGACTACACCATACAAGACAAAAAACTCTTTTATGGAGACTCTATGAAACACATAGACGAAATACGCACATGCATAACATCAAAAGAGACTATATACCAGTGGCGCAGACAATATGTAAGGGAGAACAAAAGCAATGTATGCCCCACCCTCACAGCCAACATGGGCACAGGAGGACATAACGTACCGCTGATACTTACCGACCACGGCATCAGAAAACTCTCACCCAAGGAGTGTCTTAACTTTCAAGGCTATCCCAAAAACTACCATTTCCCAACTAACATAGCAGATTCAGCAAAATATAAACAAGCAGGCAACTCTGTTGTCGTTCCTCTAATAAGAAAAGTATGTCAAAGTATCATTTCAACACTCTTAGCGAATATTTAAATGGTTGGCAAAACAACAATAAATATTTCGACATGCTCAAACTGATGGCTCAGCTGAGCAAGCTCTTTTCCGACTCTCAAATACCATATCTTGACTACCGATTAGCCGAGAACCTTTTCTGTCGTTATTACTCCGCCACCAACGAAGCACGAGCTTGCACTGCTTATGATGCCATATTATCCAATATAGGCATTGGCATCAAAACGTTTATCCTAAAAAACACTGAAGCCAACAACTCTCTTGAAAAGATTGCCGAATTCAACAAACTTAGCAAAGAGTTGAAATCTCTTTCTGGAATCGACTTAGCGAGAATGATTGGCGTATATCGCAACGAACGCATACAAACAGCAAACATCACACATAATGTAAGCGAAAGACTATACCACATAGTGGGGCGCACCAACGGACTCCTGCGTATATTCAACACACCATACGAAACCATAGACATAGACAACATCACAATCGATAAAGACAACGATACATCGTGTATCTTTCACGATGACAAAAACGAATATACCTACAACAAAAGTAAGAGCGTCCTTCTCAAACGCTTCTATGCACCGAAGACATATAAGGACATAGAGATAGAGATAATACAAGAACCTATAACACTATTGGAGAACCTCTTCGCCGAAAAGGACGAGATAATAGAAGCAACCCCTAAAATAGTCAGAGGCATAGACTATGTCATACTCCCTCTATACTCTACAAAAAACAACATTCACTATATACCCGAAAAATCGGGATTAAACCAATTCAATGCATCAGGCAGAAGACGAGACAGATACGAAATGTATATACGTATTCCAATATTTATCCACAAAAACTACCCAGACTTCTTTCCGAAACGCAATGAACCATTCTCTCTACTCTTACCCGATGGAAATAAACTATCAGCCAAGATATGCCAAGACGGAGAGAAAGCTCTAATGTCCAACCCTAACAAAGCATTAGGAGAGTGGCTAATACATAAAATATTGAGAAAGAAAGAACACGAACTTGTCACCATCAACGATCTTTACAGATATGGATTCGACAGCGTCTACATACAAGACTTGCACACCATAGACGATAACGGCATGAAAGAATATCGCATTACTCTTTGTGAGTCCATCAACGGTTATGAAGACTTCAAAATAGAAACAGAAAAATAATTGCCACACAATATTTTTAACTTTGACTATTGTCCACTATAGGTGCAATACTCATATTTGTAATTTGACTATTTGATTAGGGCTGGCGTCCACTATGAATAACACCAACCCAAGAAAAACACATTGCTGATGTTGCCCACTGCGGACATCAAACCCAGAAAAAGATATTGCTAATCTTACCCATTGTGGGCAAAAAACAAAGAAAAAATCATTTTCAAACCCTCCTTTTTCTGATTTTTATAGGAAAAATATACCACTTTTCCCTGTCCGAAATATCGACCCGAGACCCACCAAAGCCCATTCCGAGCCCTTTCAAAGCCCTACCCGAGC
>CALAUL010000085.1 GCA_937892255.1 uncultured Bacteroidales bacterium
TTTGTACTCTTCAGGAGTAGAGATGTTAAAGCCCGCAAATGCAATACTCTTTAATCCAAGGGAGGCGAGTCGTTTGTAGAAAAGCTCTTGATGTGTCATATCGTCGTGAGGCATAGAGTTAGAGTCATGTGCAGATACCACATAGAGGAATGAGTTGCAGTTGCTGTCGATATATCTTATCCGCTCGTCGCTACACTGAGATGCGATAAGAGGAGCAAAACCAACGTTGTGAGTTTCAAAAAGTCCTTTGTATTGGCTCATATATAGGTCAAAGGGCATATCGGGTATTACAACAGCCGAAACACCTATTTGTTGGCATTTGCATACGAAATGTTCTATTCCATACTGCATGATGGGGTTGATATATGCTGTAAGGACAATAGCGATAGATACATTGTGTTTTCTCATATTTTCCAATTGAGAGAACAAGACATTGGTTGACATTCCGTTGCGTAGAGCTATGAGTGAACTCTCTTGCAGAAGTGCACCTTCCGCCAAGGGGTCACTAAATGGTAGACTTATCTCTGCCATCTTGACGCCGTTGTCTTGTAGAGATTTAATCATGGGTAAAGTATCATCTATAAGAGGATAGCCTGCTGTGATACGAATAGCCAAAGGCTTTTGATGTATAGTGAATAGTTTGTCAAATGTATTCATTGTCATAGTGTAAATGAGGTTAGAAGATGAGGTTATCTATGAGTTGGTGGATATCCTTATCGCCACGTCCGGATCTTGTGACGATGACGCTATCTGTCTCATGGAGTGGCAATTTGGGCAGAGCAGCTAAAGCGTGAGCACTCTCTAAGGCAGGTATTATGCCCTCTTCACGTATCAGCAATTGTGCTGCTTGCAGAGCTTCGTTGTCCGTTGCAGAGAGAACAGTAGAACGTCCTGTCTCGTGCAGATAAGCATGTAGAGGACCAACACCGGGATAATCGAGACCAGCAGATATAGAGTATGGTTCAACAATCTGTCCATCGTTGGTTTGCATGAGAAACGTCTTGCTTCCGTGTATTATGCCGGCAGTACCGCGAGCTATTGAGGCTGCAGTATCTGGAGAATCGAGGCCATGACCTGCAGCCTCAACAGCTATAAGTTTTACTTCCTCTGTCTCTAAGAAATGATAGAAGGAGCCTGCTGCGTTGCTTCCGCCTCCTACACAAGCTACTATGTAGTCGGGGAGAGCCTTGCCTGTTTGAGCTTTGAACTGTTCTTTTGTCTCTTGGCTTATCACAGACTGAAGGCGAGCAACAAGGTCTGGATATGGGTGAGGACCAACGACGGAGCCTATGAGATAGAACGTATCATCGGGGTGAGCTATCCAGTCACGAAGAGCCTCATTGGTGGCATCTTTAAGCGTTTTGTTGCCACTTGTCACGGGAACAATTTTTGCGCCTAACATCTTCATACGAGCCACGTTATGCGCTTGACGTTGCACATCGAGTTCGCCCATATAGACAATACATTCCATGCCCATCAGTGCACACACAGTAGCCGTAGCAACACCATGTTGACCAGCACCTGTCTCAGCTATTATACGTCTCTTTCCCATCTCGCGAGCGATGAGTATCTGCCCCAAGGCATTGTTAATCTTATGAGCCCCAGTATGGGCGAGGTCTTCGCGTTTGAGGTAGATATGCGCACTATATATGGCAGATAGCTTTTCACTATAGTAAAGAGGAGTAGGCCTACCTACATAATCCTTGAGTAGTTTGAGATATTGGTCTTTAAACCCTTCAGAACTAATGATGTCGATATAGCACTCTCTAAGTCTGTCGATATTAGGTTGTAATATCTCAGGGACGAAAGCCCCGCCCCATTGTCCATAATAACCATTTGTGTCTACTTGATACATGATGTAAACTATGTTTTAGAAGTTAAGTATTAGATATTAAAAGAAAAGGCTTGCCGGAGTCCGACAAGCCTTTGTGATATTATGCTTTGTAGTTCGATTCGCACAATAGTAATAGCTGCTCACCTCCGTTTATGGAAATAAGTGAACTGCCACCACCAATTATTTTGAATCATCGTATACATGTCTCTCTTTGAATATGAGGCAAAGGTTGTAATTAGTTTTGATAAAAGCAAAGAAAATGTATAAAAATAACTACTTTTGCACGATTTTGGTATTGTATGGGGTACTTTCATAGATATCAAAAGCCGAAAGGAGAGAGTCAGTATGGCTACACCGTAAAGTTTCGGATATATATTAATAACCACAGACATGTAACGTATGGAACAATTGATTACTACATTGAAAGAACAAATCATAGAGGCACTCAACCTTGAAGAGATTACGCCAGCAGATATTGACAATGAGGCTCCTTTGTTTGGTGATGGATTAGGCCTTGACTCTATAGATGCACTTGAGTTAATCTTAGTTCTCGAACGCGAATATGGCATACATATTGAGAATCCAGCCGAGGCACGTCCTATATTTGCTTCGATGAATACACTTGCTGAGTTTGTCATGAACAACAAAAAATAGTAATAATGATAGTTGGTGTCGGCATTGTCAGTTCGTTGGGTATAGGTCTTGAGAGCAATCTTGAGGCGTTACTCTTGGAGCGTGATGGTTTGCGATACCCACAAAACTTCTCTACTATACATCAGGTACCTGTAGGAGAGGTTCCTTATAGCAATGACCAACTGAGAGAGCTCCTTTCGTATCCGCCAATGACTATTTCGCGTACAGCACTATTGGGTATGTTGGCAGCAGAAGAAGCTTTGCAAGATGCTGGGATAGAGGATAGGACACGTGTAGCTTTCCTCTCTGCAACGACAGTTGGAGGAATGGACTTAACACCTATGTTTTATAGAGAGTATATGCAACGTCCTGAAGGGGGCAGGTTGCGCTATGTGGCACAACATGACTGTGCCAGTTCCACAGATATGATAGCTAAGCACTGTCGTTTGGGTGGTTATCGAACAGCCATAAGCACCGCTTGTTCGTCAGCCGCTAATGCCATAATGCTTGGAGAACGAATGATAGCCTGTGGTATGGCAGATATTGTTGTCGCTGGAGGAGTAGATGCTCTATGTCCGTATACGCTCAATGGGTTTAAGTCACTTATGATTTTGGATAGTGAGAAATGTAGGCCAATGGACGAAAGCAGAGCAGGGCTTAACTTAGGCGAAGCAGCAGCATATGTAGTATTGGCTCATGAGGGAGAAAAAGCTTATTGCTCAGTCAGTGGTTATGGTAATGCCAATGATGCATATCATCAGACAGCTATGACAACGCATGGGCAGGGACCGCAAGATGCTATGTGTAGAGCCCTTGCCAAAGCGCAACTGACACCTGATGATATAGATTATATCAATGTTCATGGTACAGCGACACCCAACAACGACCTTTCAGAGAGCAATGCTATACGTTCGTTATGGGAGGGTAAGAGAATGCCCCTTCTTAGTTCAACAAAAGGATTTACAGGACATACACTCGCTGCAGCAGGAAGCGTAGAAGCTGTCTTTTCTGCTCTGGCTATAAGAGAACAGAAAGCATGGGCAAACCTTCGTTTTGCAAATCCCATAGCAGACATAGGTGTTACACCTGTGGCTCATACCTCAACGGCTGAAATACGACATGTGATGAGCAATTCGTTTGGCTTCGGTGGCAATTGTACATCTCTTATCTTCTCTAAACTATGAAACCTGTATATATATATAGTCAGACATTATGGGACGAGCAGTGGGACTTGAAGAGTCTCATTGCGGACGCCAATGTTCGTAGGCGTATGAGTCGTCTTGTTAAGATGGGTGTTGCTACAGGTCTCAAGTGTTGGAATAATGCAGGACTAACGAGCGAAAACACAGCCATCGTCACTGCTACACAATATGGATGTCTGACAGATAGTGAGAAATTCCTCCGACAGATGATAACATGTAGTGAGACCAACCTCAGTCCAACGCCTTTCATTCAGTCTACATTCAATACCATTGGCGCACAGATAGCTCTCATGAAGGAGTGTAGGGGTTATAATATGACTTATGTCAATCGTAGTCACAGCCTATACGACGCTCTTGTAGACGCTGCTATGTTGGCTATAGAGGGAAGAGAGGTTCTTTTGGGCTATATAGACGAAGAGACGCCCGTCTTGCGTGGTGTAGCAGGCAGAATGTGCGGTGTCAGTATATATGATGGAGCAGTTTTCATGGTCGTCACATCTGTCAAACCATCTTGTCCGCATGTTGAGATAGAGACTTTGGATATACTCAATAGAATGACCAACACCGAACTGATAGATAAGTTGGTCGGTTAAAACCTTAGTGACGATGATAGTCCTTATCATAGTTTTGGCAGTAATTGTTTGGCTTGCGATACTCTTTTATGGTTCGGCATATATGAGTTCGCAGATGTTTGTCAAGGCCATAACACGACTTGAAGATAAGACAAATATCCTTCTAACCTTTGATGATGGTCCCCATCCACAGCACACGCCCCTTGTATTGGACATCTTACGCAAATACAATCATAAAGCAGTATTCTTTTGCATAGCCTCAGAAGCTGAGAAATATCCGGAACTGATACATCGTATCGTTGCAGAAGGTCACACTATCGGGTCGCATACTTACCAACACTCACCACGAACTATCTTTTATAGTAAGAAACGTTATTTGGAGGAACTACAGCATGCAGATGAAGTATTTGCAAAGATAGGCGTTAAAATAGAGTACTTCCGTCCGCCACTTGGTGTTGTCAATGGCACAATAGGTTGGGCATGCAGAGCAATGGGATATAAAGCAATGGGCTGGTCAGTACGTTCGTTTGATACACGTGATGAGTCGCGCGATAGGGTCTTTCAGCGAGTCAAGAGACAACTCAAAGGAGGGAGTATCGTTTTGCTTCATGATAGAATGCCCGAAGCGGACAAATTGGCAGAGCGAATACTCAGGTACTATTACCATAATGAGGAACAGTAGTCCCTCGTCATCTTATCACGAAATAAGTTTGTCTTATTCGTGACGTTGTAATACAACCACACTCTCCGTTCAAAACAAATAATACACTCAGTAGCGTTTAAACGCCACTGCAATATATTTGTACTTTTCTATTTACAATCATACGAAAGAGGTCTAACCCTCCTCTTCATACAAAGGGCGCACCCGACATCTGCCGAATGCGCCCAATATCTATTGTATTATTCCAAATGCTTACTTCACAACTATCTTCTTGCTCACACCATCAGCTACGACAATGTAAACACCTCTTTCGAGACTCTCCACCTTACCGAGACACTGACCACTGAGAGCATATACTGCGTAGCTCTCCGCACCCTCAACGATAAGAGAATTACCTATGAGGCGGATAGAGACACTATCAGCAACAACATCTGTGATTGGGGTATCATCTATACCCTGTATATTTGTGAAATCTTTCCAATACTCAGCACTCTTATAAGCCTCTACACTCTGCTTGGGTACATATACTGGGATAGATTTATCAACTCCATCAAACGGATAAATACCAACTATTGAAGGCGGCGTGACATTCTTACTCGTTATGCTTGTAAGAGAGCTACAATTAACGAAAGCCCACTCTCCTATCTCTGTCACACTCTCGGGTATCGTTATGCTTGTAAGAGAGCTACAATTTCTGAAAGCATATTTCCCTATTGATGTCACACCCTTTGGTATCGTTATGCTTGTAAGAGAACTGCAACCATCGAAAGCAGAACCGGCAATAATATAATCCTTACCCTCATAATCTGATGGCAATGTAACAGCTATCTTGTCTCCTATGCACGCAAGCAATTCAATATTATCTTCATCTACATAAAAGATATAATCTCCTACTATCTTAAGTTTACTCTCCCCTGACTCATCTGTATATACATTCTTTGCATAATATGCAACATAA
>CALAUL010000086.1 GCA_937892255.1 uncultured Bacteroidales bacterium
CTGAATTTATTTCAAACCTATACATCAATTGCATTTAAAAGTTGAATCTAGGCAACAAAATAATCTCTATTCGTGGAATCCAACCAAGTCACGTCTCAACCATTCTTGACGACTAAAGAAGAATGCACTCTCTCGCTCTGCATTCTCATCACTATCCGAACCATGAATAGCATTATGACTCTTACTTGTAGCAAACAACTTGCGAATAGTTCCCTCTTCCGCCTCGGCAGGGTCAGTCGCACCAATCAACTTGCGAAAATCAGCAACTGCATTATCCTTCAACAACACCATTGCAATGATAGGACCTGATGACATAAACTCTATCAACTCCTGATAAAATGGACGTTCTTTATGAACTTCATAAAATTCTGCCGCATCTTCCAATCTCAACTGTATTGTCTTAATTGCAGCAATCGTAAATCCGTTCTCTTCAATCTTTGAAAGAATATGTCCAATGTGCTTATTTTTTACTGCACCCGGTTTAATAATGGACAAAGTTTTATTATTTTTTGCCATAGATTAATGATTTATATTTAACATCACTAATTTACGAATATTAACTAACAAAACAAATTTTCATGTTATTTTTTTTATTTTATTATTGTTTTATCCATTCGAGAAAACAATAAGTCGAACCCACGCAGTATGACGGCAAAAAAAGACAGCAATATTGCAGAAAATAAAAATCAAATTCTGTCCCAATATCATCTGACAACAAACCTATTAAGAACAAAAAAAAGACATCTCAAAACGTAAACACATTCGACCTGACAAAAAAAGGGAGAGTAGTATCAATTTACCACTCTCCTATTACTAAATATTTTTCAATATTATGACTTTCTTTTCAATACAAGTTTTCTTTTTATTCGATTAGCCTATCTTAAAGAATTATTGTAGAACCTCATAACATTTTATCCAATCTATCGACATAGCACTGCCGTTTGTTTCACCTTCATCGGTAACGTTGCTACTCAATACAATGTACATTGGTTCCTGAGGCACATCTCCACTCACTTTTGCAACTTCAACGCCATTGACATACCACACCAACTTATCAGACGTCCACAACAACGACAGGATATAGTATCCGTTAGTAAAATCAGCACCGTCGACACGGAAACTCTTAGTGCCTCTGCTTGTTGACACACCAACAGAAAAAGACTTTTTATCAGACCCGAAGTTCATAACATTCAGCTGTGGTTCACTCTTCTCTCCGACCATCCAAATATTATGAGACACGGGTTTATTCAATGACATTTTTACTTTAAAATCAAAACGTCCATATTTCTGACGGAAGCTATTACCGGTATTGACCAAGGCTGAAGTATATTCAAAGTCAGCATCAACAAAGCCAATTTTTGTATTCCACATTCTTCCTTTAGTGTTGTCTCGTTTTGTAACAAGAGTAAGTTCCGAATTGGCAACAACAGCATTGTTTGCCACAAAAGCCTGACGTTCTGTCTCATACGAATATAAACCACCAGCCAACACATTTCCCCAATAATATCCGAACATCCACTTATTTTTGTCTAACACACTACCATCAAATCCCTCACTGAAAGTCAATTTCAAAGAAGCCAAGTCTGCAAAAGAATTTGCTTTTTGATTAGCCAAGAACCAAACAATCTCTTTGTCCTTCTCCAGGGCTGATAATTCCTTTAGAAGAGCGCACTCCTGGCTCTTCTGAAATCTCTTTGGATCCTCTATCTCAGCTCTATAAGAGAGAAATTCGTTTGAAGTGACATAAGCCGACAACTCTTCATATCGTTTCAACTTTTCACTTCCGACAACGACAGTATAGTTCTTATACTGAAGTGAAGCCATAGTCTTACGAATAAACTTTATTGTTCCAGACTTAGCAAGACTGTGATGTTCTTTAAATGTTCCAAAATCTTCACTTTTTTTAAATTCTTTCTTATTGAGTTTTTTTGCGACGAACTCTGGGGTTGAAACAACCTTCTCAAGTTCTAAAAAGCGAACATATTCGGGCGACATTAGCGCATTCTCCAAACGTTTATCCATTGACTTGCCTACATACTTTTTGTACATAACGATATCAGTGGATTTGTCAAGTGTCTTATATTCCATAAATTTACGAAAAGCCTCAGTATTACTGAATTTTTCTTCCTTTAGTTTTGCCACTTTCTTCTTAAAGTCTTCCTCTGAAGTTATAGTCTGAAGTTCTTTATAACGAGCATATTTAGCAGAATCAGCAAATGCCTTATATTTTTCATACTCTGCTTCATGACTCTGTAGACTTGCCTCGTATTTACTTGTTGACGGATACTTTCCACCAAATAAAAAACTGAATAATCCCATAATTATAGCTATCTTAATATTTTTCTATTTGTGCGTAAATTTAAAAAGAAGTTTTACAACTTGCAAAGTTTTTTTTTCAAAACAGATTTTTCATTCAATATTTTACGTCAGTTCAACGAAATATTTATTCCTAAATTGGGCAAAAAAATATCAAATTGATGTATAGTATGGACATTAATATCAGAGTTTATCAACCATTTAAGTATTGTGTTAAAAAACTAATAGCTATGTATCAACACTTTATGCAAATCTTAACTTTCTTAACTCTATTAATCTCACCATATACGACAGAATTTATCATACACATCATGTTCGAAGGTGTATTTAAAACACAACATCGCGCTCGCAATATGCTATAAAATATCCTTTCTACGAAATAATGTCCTACGTAATAGTATCTGTATAACATCCAACTAACTGATATACTTATAATTTATGCCCTGCAGATGAGAGTTGACGACCTCATTATGGGTGTAAAAATGGGGGTAGATATTGCTGAAATTATCGAGTTAAGTATGTATATGAGTTTTGACGGATGATGAGGCGCAGAGAACAAGGTTGACTCCGACCTATAAGAACGCTCTCGGAGTGTCTCTACAGAACTTAAAAAGTAGGGTTTAAGATGTTAATAGCGCAATATTCAAAACTTCATAGTTTATGTGAGTTCGACTATATTTTGTGCTTAGGAATCGGTCTATGAAGATGTAAAACTAACGCCATTCGAATAGTGTTTATTGGATTTATTGTTTTGTATGATATGAGAGATAGATGAAGTATAGATGTTGGTTATTTTTTAACGACTATGTATCCCAAGATGCACTTCGTTATGCGGATTATAAAAAAGTTCTTAAACTAATAGAACTGACGACATTAAATATCTCAAAGTATGATTTTAAGTCTTTTTTTGCGTTTTAGCAAAGCAAAAAAGAAAATATTTATTTGCAATTGCAAAAATAAAGCATACCTTTGCACTGCATTTAAAGAAACGGGTGTAGCTCAGTCGGTAGAGCACTGGTCTCCAAAACCAGGTGTCGGGAGTTCGAGCCTCTCCTCCCGTGCAAAAGATGACAAAAGGACAGCGAATTCGTTGTCCTTTTTTTGTATATAACGGTAATAATTTTAGAGACGACACTCCATTGACAAGCAAAAATCATACTATATAAAAGAGCTCAACATTAAAATGCGAATGCCCTATGTATAAATCCACCCAATTTTTACCATCTAAATATTGTGTACTCTCACTTTTTTAATTTCCTTTGCAGAAAAAAAAAAATTCACTTAATATTAAAATGGGTAAAGTACTGCAAATAGGAGCCGGCGGTGTAGGTACCGTAGTTGCTCACAAGATGGCTGCTCTGCCGGAGGTATTCAGCGAAATAACATTGGCAAGCCGAACAAAGGCAAAATGTGATGCTATTGCTGACGCCATAGGAGGAGGACGCATCAAAACGGCACAAGTTGATGCCGATAATGTTGACGACCTTATCAAGCTAATCAACGAAGTAAAACCCGACCTTGTAGTCAATGTGGCACTTCCCTACCAAGATTTGCCTATCATGGACGCTTGTTTAGCTTGTAAAGTGTCATACCTTGACACAGCAAATTACGAGCCAAAAGACGAGGCTAAATTTGAGTACAAATGGCAATGGGCATATAAAGAAAGATTTGAAGAAGCAGGCATAACAGCCATTCTTGGTTGTGGGTTCGACCCGGGTGTGACAAGTATCTTCACAGCACACGCTGCTAAACATCACTTTGATGAAATTCATTATCTCGACATTGTCGACTGTAACGCAGGAGATCATCATCACGCTTTTGCAACAAACTTCAATCCGGAGATAAACATCAGAGAGGTAACGCAAAAAGGTAAATACTGGGAAAATGGTCAATGGATAATGACTGAACCACATGAGATACACAAACCTCTCAACTATCCGGGTATAGGTCCAAAAGAGTCATATCTCATTTATCACGAAGAGTTGGAATCTCTCGTTAAGAACTTTCCAACAATAAAACGAGCTCGTTTTTGGATGACATTCGGACAAGAGTATCTCACACATTTGCGTGTGATACAAAACATTGGCATGGCTCGTATCGACCCTATCATGTACAACGGTGTTGAGATTGTACCTATACAATTCCTTAAGGCAGTATTGCCTAACCCGGGAGACCTTGGCGAAAATTACGAAGGCTGGACTTCAATAGGCTGTCGCATCAAGGGCATCAAAGACGGCAAAGAACGCACTTACTACATCTACAACAACTGTAGCCATGAGGAAGCCTACAAAGAGACAGGCACTCAAGCTGTAAGCTACACTACGGGTGTGCCATGTGCACTTGGAGCCGAAATGTTCATGCGAGGCTTGTGGAAAAAACCGGGAGTGTGGAATGTAGAGGACTTTGATCCAGATCCATTCATGGCTCGTTTGGGTGAACAAGGACTTCCTTGGATAGAGAAGTTTGATGTTGACCTCGAACTATAAGAATCCGTTTTCGACAATCAAATATATGAGGCTTTCCGTTGTGGTTAGCCTCTTTTTTTGTACTTTTGCACAATATCTTAAAAAAGAACAACTATGGTCTACTACATATTCTTAGTCATAACATGTTTTCTGCAAGTCTTTGCAGCTGTTGTAGCAATCAGACTGACACGCCTAACGAAACTCAACTTCTCATGGATATTGATATGCGCCGGACTTGTGACAATGTCGGCAAGGAGCGTCATTGATATCATAAAGATATTCATTCCGGAATTTGGATTTGACAGCCACGAACCATATTCTTGGGGAGGAATCTTCGTGTCGTTCTGTTTTGCCATCGGAGTATACATGATACAGAAGATATTCATTCAAATACGTATTGCAGACGTAAAACATCGTGCGTACGAAAAACGTCTACTCAAAACCGTGATACAGACCGAAGAAAACGAACGCAAACGTTTTGCAACAGAACTACATGACGGACTTGGCCCTCTGTTATCGTCAATTAAAATGGGATTTTCTGCTATTGCCAACGACATACAAGACAAAGAGATAAGACAAAACATGGAACATGCTATCTCTGAGGCCATAATGACAGTACGAGAAGTATCAAACAACCTAAGCCCGCATATTCTTAACAACTTCGGACTTGAAAATGCCATACGAAACTTCCTTGGAAAGATAACAATACCCAAGGGTTTTGTCGTCGACTACAAAATGACCTTAGGAGAGAAACGATATCCTAACACAAAAGAGATCGTCTTATACCGAGTGTTTTGTGAATTATTCAACAACACACTTCGTCATGCACAGGCAACAGAGATACACTTCTCTCTCTCGGAAGATGCAGGAATCCTTACTCTTCACTACACCGACAATGGTATAGGTTTTAACCCGGAACAACGAGATGAATCAACAATGGGCATGGGATATTACAACATTGTCTCACGTGTTTCTTCTCTTAAGGGCAACGCAGAATTCTCTTCTCTGGAAAACGGAAGTGGTTTGAAAGTATTAATATGTATTCCCATCGATGATAAATAATACATTGAAAATATGGCTTGTAGACGACCATCTGTTGTTCAGAACAGGGTTTAAAACACTATTATCACGCATTGACGGTGTCGAGGTATCCTTTGAAGCATCGAATGGCTACGAATTTCTCACCAAGCTCAACTCGGAGAAACCAGACATAGTCTTCATGGACATCTCCATGCCAAAAGTAGACGGAGTGGAAGCAACACAAAAAGCTATAAACATATACCCCGACATCAACATCATCATCTTATCAATGTTTGGAGAACGCGACTATTACACTCGACTTGTTGACTTGGGTGTAAAGGGCTTTTTATTAAAGAGTTGCAACTTTCAGGAAATAGAACAAGCCTTAGAGTCGGTGGGCAATGGTGATTTCTACTTTTCACAAGAGTTGCTAAATATAACATCCACCCAAGACATTAAGACAACTCTGCTCGAAGAATTATCAGAAAGAGAAAAAGAGATACTCATCAAAGTATGCGACGGAGCCTCGAATCAAGAGATAGCTGACCAACTATTCATCAGCAAACGCACCGTTGAAAAACATAGAGCAAACCTTATGCTCAAAACAAATTGTAACAACACAGCATCACTGGTTGTTTTTGCCGTAAAAAATGGGTTTTATAACGTATAGAGAACGTATATATCAATTTGTTATTATCTTTGTTCTCAATCATTAAAAACAAAATATTGAAACATGACACCTACAGCTATTATTCTACTCGGACTATTTGCTTTTGCAAGTATCGTAACGATAATAATCATATTTACAAAAGCCGAACAACAACGTTCTTTTACCCAATATCGAGAGAAGACTATAACCACGCTTATGCCCACACGCCTGCAGGCTTATGAACGAATAACTCTATATCTCGAACGCATAGACCCCACGAACATGGTTATCCGCGAGCAACTCAATGTCAACACATCACAAGAACTTCACACTCTCATGATAACATCTATACGTCAGGAGTTTGACCACAACATCGCAATGCAAATATACATATCCGAAGCCTCATGGAGCAGAGTCTTGCGTGCACGCGAAGAGATAATGAAGACCATCAACGATTGCGCCAAAGAGACAAATCCTAAAGCTTCATCTCTCGAATTGGCAAGAAAAGTACTTGAAAGTGCCCCTAATGAATGTTCATTCTACGTCAACAGAGCACTCTCTGGACTTAGAAACGACATAAACGGGTATTTCACAACAAAATAACACTAAAATGAATATCATAAAGTTTATTTCCATCTCTTCGTGCGCTGCCATTTGCACTTGCTGTTGTCAACAAGAAGAAAAAAGAATAGCTTGTATAGGAGACAGCATAACAGAAGGGTTTGGCATAGAATGGCAAAGTCAAAACTCTTATCCATCATTGCTTGACTCGATACTTGGTGATGGTTATGAAGTGATGAACTTTGGGCGTAGTTCCACCACGATGATGCAGACCGGTAATTTCCCCTATTGGTCGGCAAAAGAGTTCAATAATGCCCTCGAATACAAAGCCGATGTTGCCATAATCAAACTCGGCACCAATGATGCGAAACTCTTTCAATGGGACAAAGAGAAGTTTATGACTTCATACCAAAACATGATTGACACACTAAAAAATATAAACCCCGAAATTACAATCAAAATATGTCTTCCTGCATGGGTCGCAAAAGAACGTTGGGAGATAACAGATTCTGTTGTTTCAAACTATGTTATCCCAGCAACAAAAGAGATTGCAAAAAAAAATTGTCTCGAGATTATTGACATTTACGCTCTTCTACAAAATCATGATGAACAATTCCTTGACGATGGAATACATCCAAACAAAGCCGGCCTATTATCAATGGCAGAGGAAATAGCCAAACATATTAAGTGAGATTTCAAGACAATACATACAAGAAGAGGAGTTTCAAAATGAAACTCCTCTTCTTATGAATACCATCATGTAACCTTATTTAGATACGATATCAAATGTATCTGTTGCAATCATAAGTTCTTCATCTGTAGGTATGATACATACTGTCACCTTAGAATCCGGAGTAGAGAGAATTGCCTCTTCTCCTCTGATTTGAGCGTTCTTAACCTTATCAAGTTTAACACCCATAAATTCCAATCCTTCACAAGCTGTTTCTCGACAGAAATGATTATTCTCGCCTACACCACCTGTAAATAATATTACATCTACACCACCCATAGCTGCTGCGTAAGAACCAATATACTTACGTACTCGATAGAAATACATATCCTGAGCCAATGTTGCGCGTTTATCTCCCGTCTCACGAGCTGCTTGTATCTCGCGCATATCTGATGTCTTTCCGGACACGCCAAGCAAACCAGACTTTTTATTCATGATTGTATCCATCTCGTCAGCCGTCAGATTTGCATGTTTCATCAGGAATGGAATGATTGCCGGATCTATATCGCCACAACGTGTTCCCATCATGAGACCTTCAAGAGGAGTAAGTCCCATGCTTGTATCCATACACTTCCCATCTTTTATTGCTGATATAGAACCTCCGTTACCAATATGACATGTGATAATCTTCGTTCCTATCGGATCAATACCAAGGAATTCACACACACGTTGTGATACATATCTGTGCGATGTTCCGTGAAATCCATAACGTCGAACTCCATACTTCTCATAGAACTCATAAGGCAATGCATACATATACGCATAGTCAGGCATTGTCTGATGAAATGCGGTATCGAAGACTCCTACCTGAGGCATGTCCGGTTTGATAGCTTTAACAGCGTTTACACCTTTTAGGTTTGCCGGATTGTGAAGGGGTCCGAGATCATTGCACGAAGCAAATATTTCCAACACTTCGTCTGTCAACAACGATGATTCTGTTATCTTCGAACCGGCATGCAACATACGATGTCCGACTGCGTCTATCTCCGATATTGACTTCAAAACACCATACTCAGCATTCGTCAACACATCAAATATCACTTGCACACCTTTAGTATGTTCGGGTATTGAGATTTCCAATATCTTCTTTTCTCCGTTGGGCATCGAGAACTTGATGAACGAATTTGGCATTCCTATCTTCTCTATTCCGCCTTGAGCCAAGACCTCTTTATTGATCATCTCAAACAACTTATACTTAATCGATGAACTTCCGCAATTTAATACAAGTATATTCATAACAATCTCTTTTTTATCTTCTCTATTTTATTTTACAGCCTGATTTGCTGTTATTGCAATCATCTTCACTATGTCACTCACCGAACAACCTCGAGAAAGGTCATTGACAGGTGCCGCTATGCCCTGAAGGATAGGTCCTATTGCCTCTGCTCCGGCAAGACGTTGCACGAGCTTATATGCTATGTTTCCAACTTCCAATGATGGGAAGACTAATACATTTGCTTTTCCTGCAATCTCACTACCTGGAGCTTTTAGTTGTGCTACGCTCTCAACTAAAGCGGCATCGGCTTGCAATTCTCCATCTATCTTCATATCCGGAGCTTTCGCTTGTGCCATCTTTGTTGCTTCAACAACTTTTGTAACGTTATCATGTTTTGCACTACCCTTTGTTGAGAATGAGAGCATTGCTACACGTGGTTCGAATCCTCCAAGAACTCGCGCAGTTTCTCCCGTCGCAACGGCTATCTCAGACAGTTCTGATGCTGTAGGATTTGGGTGTACAGCACAGTCTGCGAAGACCATCACTCCATCATTGCCCCACTTCTTATCTTGCATAAACATCAAGAATGCGCCCGAAACAACACTTATTCCCGGCTTTGTCTTTATTATCTGAAATGCAGGACGCAATACATCTCCGGTAGTATTTATAGCTCCGGATACTTCTCCGTCAGCATCACCGGCTTTTATCATCAGACACCCCAAATACAATGGCTTTTGAGCGAACTCTACGGCTTGTTCTTCTGTCATACCTTTGTTCTTACGCAGACTATACAACAAGTCAACATAATTCTGCATTTTGCTATTTGTCTTTGGATCTACGATTGTAGCTTTACAAATATTTTGCAAGCCCCATTTCTGAGCATTTGCTTCTATTTCGGTTTGGTCGCCAATCAAAATAATATCTGCAAATCCTTCCGCAAGCACCTGATCTGCAGCTCTCATATTACGTTCTTCGCTACCTTCTGGCAACACAATTCGTTTCTTATTGGCCGAAGCCCTCTTCTTTAAGTCTTCTATGAATCCCATTGTATTTTGTTTTTCTATCTTTTAATGCTCTTTCTGTAATCTTGTGGGTCCGTGTATAATACAAAAATTGAAAGACAATACCTAAAACGGACATTCCACAGCGTAAATTACGATACAAATTTAATCGTTTTTATTTGAATAAAAGAAAAAAAAAGACATTTAACGTCATTTATTATTTCGTTCATCTACACTTTGCACATTAACTCAAAAACATGCCTTGCTTTTCCTTTATGCATTTTGTACGCTCCATATCCGCATTGCTTGCATAAAAGTCTCAGACATCTTCAAATCGTATCTAAAACACAATGCAAAAAGCACAAGATTATCATCATTATAATCTTGCACTTTATAAGTAATATCTCGTCTCCTTAAGTAAGATATATTGTTTTAGTTTACGGCTTCTCCAAGTTGCAATAGCCTTTGAGACACTGCCAAACCGACGTTTTTAATGTTGTTATTTGATATTTGGAAAGTCAATTTAGAACCGACCATGGTGAATGCTATTGAGGCTCCATTTGAGCACATTCCACTCTTTCCGCAGATATAGAGAGTCTTCTCTCCTTGCATACTTGATAGCAATTCCGCCATGTGTGACGATTTTGAGGTCGCAACAAATACGATGTCCGAGGAAGTAACTTCTGATACGTTGCGAGCTTCCTTAACAACAACCTTTCTGCGACCGATATTCTTTGTCTCTGACATCTTCTTCAACTCCGAAGCCAATGGCTTGCTACCGAAAACGGTTATAACAAGGTCTTTATTAATATCCTCTGCCGGCCAACCTGTATTTCTCGCAAAGTTGTAAATGTACAATGCTTGTACTTCTTCCAAATGCGCTTCTTGCTGCGCGTTTACAAAAATGCACGTAAGTGCAGACACACACATAATAATAATTTTCTTCATACCATTTATCTTTTATATATTCTACACGGCTTGTTACGCTGTGTTTGACAAGAAGTTAGCAAAGAAAAGTTAATGATTACACAATAAAACATAATTACAATATTTTCAACCATATTGCAAATTCATAGTTCCGTCCCGGCATTGGTCTTGATAATATAGAGTGATATTCTTTATCGAAAAGATTGTTTACCGACAATTTCACTTTTACATCGACATGACTTAATGGCAACAGGGTCTGCAATGCTACATTTTCAACTCCATAAGCTTTAAGAGAGCCTGTATATGTTGACGCATTGCTCGACATGGTATAACGTTCACTATAGCCATTCCAACGGAATGTCAGTTGCCAGTTTCGCCACGACACTTCTGTGTATAGATTGGCTGCATGAAGAGGAATGTATGGCAATTGCTTTCCTTGCGACTTATCCGCTACACTCATTTTCTCTCCTTTGTTTACAGACTTTGTGTAGGAATAATTGCCGCTTATTGCTATTTGCCAATTTGGGGTTATTTGTTTCTTATAATTTAGTTTCGATTCGATTCCTCTTGAATGTACTTTCTTCACATTGCGTGGCGAGAAAAAGCCTTTGGCTGTTGGCAACCACATTATCCAATTGTCGACATACGAGTTGAAATGTATTGTCTCTATCATAAGTTGCTCTCCAACTCCTGACACCATTTTACACACAACACCTATATCCCAAGTCTTGCCACTTTCGGCCTTGAGATTAACGTTTCCTCCGGGCATATAATACATATCGTTGAGGGTTGGCATTTTGTAGTTTTTTGACAATGTACTTTTAAAAACCATCTGCCATATATTGTTATTTGCAACTATGTGCTCTACCATCAAAGCAGGCAAAAGAGGTTGAAATATCTTATCGTAAATCTCTTCTCGAAGTATCATATTCAACCCCAAACGTTGATATGGCCGCCACATAACTTGCCCTATCAACGATGTTTCTACTCTTTTCTTTTTATAACCTACATTTGCAACGCTTCCGTCTGCTTGAACGACATCGTGGTCTTTGCTCTCAACTCTTACGACATCGCATTCAGCCGTCATTCGCATCGAGAAGTCGTCATCTCTGACATACGACAATTGTACTTTATTCATCAATGTAGATTCTTTATTACGCGATTTGACAAGTGTCACCATATTTCCGTTGCCCGGATCACGTTTATAATCGTATGCAGTCCACATATTTTGGTATCCCATATCGACTTCGAGTCGCATCCAAGCTGTTGTGTAATGTACCTTTGCAACGGCCCGCCATGTTTGTTCTCTATGTCGGTTTTCAAATCTCAAATCCTTTGTATAACTCGAACTTAACAATGGACGTTGTCTGTTCTGACGTGTATACCAACAACTGACATCTACCGAAAAAGGTGTTGAATTACGCATTGAAAATTGTTGCAGGATATGAAGGTCTCTAAACTCTCCGTTTCTGTTTCGTTCTTTAGGATAATATTGGGATATGATGTTTTTGTTTTCATCATAGACATTTTCTTTTCTATCACGATTTATATAGCTGAAGTTATTTTCCGAAGTCGAGACTAACATCTGTGAGTATGTTTGCCAACCTCGTCCGCCAAAGGCTATTTTCAAATACTCATCGTATGTAGAATACGAACCTATGCTTTGTGTGTATTCAATATCACGCCCTTCCGTCTGTCGCATAGACGTCTGTAATACCACAGCTCCGCCCAATCCTCCCGATGACTCACATAGAGATGTCGTGCCATACAAGACCTTTGCCTCGCCAATGAAGTAAGCAGGTATGGTCGAGAAATCGGTCTGTCCCATCATCGGACTATTAATCTTAAGTCCATTCCAAGTCACTTGTGTATGCGAAGCTCCTGTTCCTCGTATTGCCACTGTTGAAAGAGTTGCCCTGCCCGAATGCTTAACATAGACTCCGGTATTAGACATGAGTACATCCGCCATAGAGAGCGACAATCCGGACTTAAGCATTGTAGTATCAATTACGTCCTTGCAGGCTCCTATTTCCGACAACGAACGTCTGCCTACTACTTCTACTTCTGCAATATCAACATTTGGACTTAGAGACTCAGAATGATGTATTTGTGCGCTTGCTGACGAAAAGCACACAAATACAAAATATAAAATCTGAAATTGTCTCTTATAAATAAGTACGTTCCTTGTCAGACAACTCATTTCCAACAGAAATATCCGGGACAAACACCTACTTCGAAGACATCTAACAAGACTCCTTTCATGTCATAACGACGAACTACACCCTGTTGCACATAGTCTATAGCATCAGACAAATACAACTCATTTTTCTTGGGAGATATCGACATCGCGTAGTACTGCCCTTTTTCCGGTTTTAAAAATGGCTCATCAGGAAGTGTCTCTGCCGAAATAGCCATTCTATACACATCTCCTTTTATCCAAAAGAGTGTATCGGATGTCGAATTGAAACATATATCTGAAATGTAGTCGTTAAGTTCAAACGTGTAACGTTTATCTACTGTCATTGATTGAGGGTCTATCCTCACTATCTGTGGAGCTTCATAACCGACAGGATTTCCTTCATAACCACCGTCTACCAATGTCCATAGTTTACCAGCTTTATCAATGAGCAATCTTGATGGCTGAACGCCAACTTCCAAACAGTTTACAACAGAGTCTTGCGATATATCCACTTTGAGTACCTCTTTTTGAAACGACCAACAGCTGACATATACATAGCCGTCTTTTTTCACCATATCCTCTGTTGAAGATATTTCGCCATTAAGACCTTTGCACGTAATGTAATCGATAACCTCATAAGAATGAACGTCTACAACCGCAATTTTGTCCGAATACATCTGTGACACATAAATCTTGTCGTCTGACACCACACACACACTGCGAGGTGAGACCAATCCACTCTCTACGCGTCCCAACTCTTTCATTGTTGTGGCATCGACGGCATATACGACATTCGAATTGTTCACGACAATCCATGCGACATTACCATCTATTGTCATTGTCTGTGCAACATCGCCAAGACGCATGCCATTAGACAAATAAAACACCTCATTGGAAATCTCTCTTGTTTGCGGATCATAAAACGAAACAGTCGAATTACCCGACCCCCAATTTCCTTCATTGACCACAAACAGACCTTCTGTCATATCGGTCAAACCCTTTTCTTGTGTCTCGTCATCTTTCTCACAAGCCACAAAGGCACAACTCATAACAATGAGCGTAACCCATTTCAAATTTAGCTTTTTCAAAATGTAAAGTTTAAAATTATACAATAATCCCGTTGTATGCTTTTACAACAATTCTGGCAGGTCTTCTGACTTGTCTCTGCTGTTGATTCCTTCCCAACATTAGTGTCAGTGGATAATCATCAACAACAACATCTCTCGTCAGCCAAGATGAGACTTACAGCAGCGGGTACTGTCCCGGATTTACACCGGATTCCCTTTTAATCGTCACGATACAAGTACCGCAACAAACCAAAATCGGCTCAAAGGTAATACTTCAAAATAATATTGCAAGACAAATTTTATATCAAAAAACACTATTCTGTTTATTATGGCTGATTGTATGTCATTTACCCGGTGTAAATTTGTGTCGAATCTGGGATTATGCACATATAGAAAAAGGAATAGATAAAGCAAAGCGCACCCGACATCAATGCCGAATGCGCTCTCTTTTATATGCTTTGTCGTTTTACGACTTCTCTTTACTTAGCTACAACTTTAAAACTCTTTCCGTTCACTACAACGATATAGATTCCTCTTTCGACGCTCTCGGCTTTGCCAAGGTTTTGTCCAGAGACAGAATATACTGTGTAGTCATCAGCTCCCTCTACTGCAATTTCGTTGCCGATGAGACGAACGGTTACATCAGAAGTCTGTATGTCTGAGATTGGAGTGTCATCTATTTCAAACTCTGCTGTAAATGTCATGTCTGACACAACAACTACTGTGCGTGAATTATCAGTAACGCCATCACTCCACTTAACGAACTTATAACCCT
>CALAUL010000087.1 GCA_937892255.1 uncultured Bacteroidales bacterium
GTTTCGTTGGGACGTAACGTGATGCCTTTACAGTCTTGGCTGCTTGTAGCCAGCATTACACCTAATTTGTCATCGAAGTAACGATCGCCATACGTCAAGCCCAAGTTGAGCTGCATCTTATCGGCTACCCAATTGTATCCACTTCCGGCGGTAGCATTTAGAATTCTCTTATAAGGTGTATTCTTGGTCACAAGGTTGATGGCTCCCCCGATGGCGTCGCCGTCCATATCACTGGTCACCACTTTGCTCACTTCGATGGTTTGTACCATGTCTGCTGGAATTAAGTCGAGTTGTACGTTACGCGTATCTCCTTCGGCTGAAGGTATACGATTCCCATTCACTGTTACAGAAGTCAAGTCGGCACTTGCGCCTCTTACTTGACCGAAGCGTGCCTCACCCATATCATATTGTACATTGATTCCATTGATGCGCTTAAGTGCATCACCGATATTAGAATCTGGAAATTTCCCTACCTGATCGGCTGAAACTACATTCTTCACTCCCAAAGCATTTTTTTGCATGTTTATTGCTCTTTTTTGTCCTTGGAAGGCTCCTTTTACTTCTATTTGTTTTAGTTCTATGCCTTCGTTCATTACGATGTCATATTTCAATGTTTCTCCTTCAGGTACTGTTAGTTTCATTTCTATGGGTTCATAACCTATATAGGATACTTTAACCGTATACTCGCCAGGTTCTAAATTAGGCAATAAGTAAAACCCATTAATGTCACTGATAACACCTGTTTGCAACTTCTCAATGTATATAGCAGCTCCAGGTAAAGTCTGCTGCACATTGTCTATTACATGTCCGCTGATGGCTCCGTTTTGTGGATTTGGAGTTTTTTCTTCGGCTTGTGCAGAATAAGCGGTTACGCTCATTAGCAACAACAATAAGACTGCATTAAAAATGTCTTCATTTTCTTTTTATCGTTTAAATTTAACACGACAAAAGTATCGGTATATAGTTTCATAAAGGTTTCAAAAATAATGGGCTTTGATTAAATACTTGTTTCAGCAAAATATTACATTTTTATTAAATATCACATGTGGTGTTTTGCGATTAGCTAAAACACTATATTTTTACGAGATAATTGTAAAATAGCTATATGACAACAAATCGTATATTGATAGTGGACGACGAGGAGACATTGTGTGAGGTTCTAAAACTCAATCTCGAAAATGAAGGGTATGATGTAGATATTGCTTTTAGTGCAGAGCAAGCATTAAATTACAATCTGACATCGTATTCGCTTATTTTACTTGATATTATGATGGGAGAAATAAGCGGTATTAAGATGGCTAAAATGTTGAAAAACGATATTGCAACAGCCGACATTCCTATTATATTCTGTACGGCACGAGATACGGAAGATGATATGGTTATGGGACTAAATTTAGGTGCCGATGATTATATCATAAAACCTTATACTGTGCGAAATGTGATTGCTCGTGTTAAGAGTGTTATGCGTCGTGCTTCATCTCATAATATAGCTGTTAAATCTAATGATAATACCAAAGTTTTGCAGGTAGAGGGATTGAAATTGGATCTTGAATTTAAGCGTTGCACGGTAGATGGCGAAGAGGTTAAACTCACTCGCAAAGAATTTGAGCTATTGGCTTATTTGATTTCGCATCGAGGCAAGATTTGTTCCCGAGAACAGATTCTTAGCCGAGTGTGGAGTGATGAAGTGGTTGTTCTTGACCGCACCATTGATGTGAATATTACCCGCTTGCGTTCTAAGATAGGTGCGTATGGTTCGTATATTGTAACTCGTTCAGGTTTTGGCTATGGCTTTCGCGATTAAATTATCCTTTCACAAACAGCTCTTTCTGCAACTCATCGCATTCTCCTGGACAATTGTGGCCTGCTTTATAGGCTTTCAATACTTGCGGGAAAAGGAGTACAAGTCGAAATTTCTGAGTGCCCAACTGCAACAATACAATCGGCATCTGCTTGTAGCCATTGAAGAAGGAAAATCATACGAAGAATACATTGCAACGCATGAACAGCCTTTCGAGGATCTCAGAATAACACTCATCACACTAACGGGAGCAGTTGTTTATGACAATACTATACCTGCCGATTTACTGGGCAATCACAGTAACCGTCCCGAGATTATTGATGCTTTGCATGATGGTTCAGGTTATCATATCGGGCGTAAATCGGAGAGTGATGGACGCGAATATTTCTACTCTGCAACACGGGGTAAAAAAACCATTGTGCGTACTGCCATTCCTTATTCAAGTATACTGCAAGACTTGCTCGAAGCTGATTGGTCTTTCCTTATCGTGATAATATCAATCACACTATCAATGAGTGTGGTAGCCTATTTTACCACTCGCAAGCTTGGTAAAGATATAGAGCGGGTCAATCGCTACGAAGCAGAACAGGAGAAAAATCGTCTTAAGCGGCAACTCACAAACAATATCAATCACGAATTGAAGACACCCGTTGCTTCTATTCAAGTTTGCCTTGAAACATTGCTTTCGGGTATTAGTCTCACTGAAGAAAAGCGTCAGGATTTGATAGGTCGTTGCTATACGCATAATGAACGCCTTCGACGTTTGTTGAACGATGTGTCACTCATTACACGAATGGAAGATGGGAACGGACTCATCAACAAAGAACCTATCATAATCAATGACATCATTAAAGAAGTGGCCAAAGAATTAGAGATATTGCCGGAAGAAGAACGCCTAACCTTGCATACAAATTTCAATGAGATAGTATCTATAGATGGGAACTTGTCCTTGGTAGGGTCTATTTTTCGTAATTTAACAGAAAATGCCATAGCCTATTCTGAAGGTAAAAATATTTACATATCACTCATTGCAAACAATGACAAGGAGTGCCATATCCGTTATGAGGATGATGGAGTCGGTGTAGAAGAAAAGCAATTATCCCGTCTATTTGAAAGATTTTACCGAATAGATAAAGGTCGCTCTCGTAAGAAGGGCGGTACTGGGCTTGGACTTGCCATTGTTAAACATGCTGTTCAATTTCATGGTGGAACCATAAGTGCAAGCAACCGAACAAATGGAGGATTAAGATTTGAATTTGTTCTAAAAAAGTAGTTGACAGTATTACTCCAATATAACTCTTATGTGTTGTCTTAGGATACTATAAATCGATTTTTTATTTACACAAAATACTATTATCATACCGCAGTGTTATATCTATTATTGTAATTTTACTACACCCTCCCGTAAAAATATTTCATAACGTGTCGAAGCGTCTACTTCCCCAACTCCTCGCGCAAGAAACGTGCTGTATAGCTCTCCGCATGTTCGGCTACCTGCTCGGGAGTTCCCTTTGCCCACACTATGCCGCCATTGTGTCCGCCCTCCTTGCCCATGTCGATGATGTAATCGGCAAGTTTGATAACGTCCATGTTATGCTCTATGATGATGACGGTATTACCTTTGTCTACAAGACGATTGACAACGTCCATGAGTATGCGTATGTCTTCAAAGTGTAGTCCTGTTGTTGGTTCATCGAGGATATATATTGTCTTGCCGGTGTCTTTTTTAGAAAGTTCTGTGGCAAGTTTTACACGCTGACTCTCACCGCCGGAGAGTGTCGTAGAGGGCTGACCAAGTGTCACATAGCCAAGACCAACACTCTGTAGTGTCTTGAGTTTGTGACTTATACAGGGAATGTTCTCAAAGAAATCTACCGCCATGTTGATAGTCATCTGAAGCACATCGCCTATTGATTTGCCCTTAAAACGCACCTCGAGAGTCTCTCTGTTGTAGCGTTTGCCACGGCATGTGGGACACTCCACCATGACATCGGGCAAGAGGTTCATTTCTATCACTTGCACTCCGGCTCCTTTGCATGTCTCGCATCTGCCACCTGCCACGTTGAATGAGAAACGTCCTGCCTTGTAGTTGCGAAGTTTAGCCTCCGGCAGTTCGGTGAATATCTTGCGTATGTCGTCGAAGAGGCCTGTATATGTTGCCGGATTGCTTCTCGGTGTGCGTCCTATGGGACTCTGGTCTACACAGACAACCTTGTCGATATGTTCCAGTCCTTCGACAGCATCGTAGTCAAGAGGTTCTTTGACAGCTCGGTAGATATGTTTATTGAGCATAGGATATAAGGTCTCGTTGATGAGCGTCGACTTGCCACTGCCCGAGACTCCTGTCATGCAGACCAACATGCCGAGGGGGAACTCTACATCTATGTTCTTTAAGTTATTGCCTCGACAACCACGCAGAATTAGCGAATGACCATTGCCCTTGCGACGTTCTGCCGGCACTTCTATTCTTTTTTTTCCCGAGAGATATTGCGCTGTCATGGTGTCACTTTGTAGCACCTCTTGAGGAGTGCCTTGAGCAACGATATGTCCGCCATGACGTCCTGCTCCCGGTCCGATGTCGAGCAGATAGTCAGCCTCCATCATCATGTCGCGGTCATGCTCTACAACGATGACGCTGTTGCCCGTATCACGCAACTGTTTGAGCGACTTTATAAGACGTTCGTTGTCGCGCTGGTGCAGACCTATACTCGGTTCGTCGAGGATATAAAGAACGTTGACGAGCTGCGAACCTATCTGTGTAGCCAAACGTATACGCTGACTCTCGCCACCCGAAAGCGACACGGCACTGCGATTCATAGCCAGATAATCAAGTCCTACATCGAGGAGGAATCCAATGCGAGTACGAATTTCTTTAAGTATCTCTGTCGCTATGGCACGCTGACGTTCTGTGATACGATACTCTATGCCGTCGAGCCATTCGTAGAGCTCACGCATGTCCATATCTGCCACTTCGGCAATGTTCTTCCCGTCGATGAAGAAATGCAGAGCCTCTTGATTGAGACGATGTCCGTTGCATGAAGGACATGTAACTTCGCACGAGAATTGCTCGACCCACTTTTTCTCTTTGGCTGAAGTGCTGTTTTCCGCCATTTCCGTTATATATGTAACAATACCGTTGAACATCGGATAGAAACTGCTTGAGAGTCCCGAAACGGTATCGAGCACAAGACGTTCGTTGGCACCATAGAGTATTGTCGACATGCCTTCTTCGGGTATGTCGGCTATGGGGGTATCGAAAGTAAAGTCGTACTTCTTAGCCACGGCTTGCAGCTGTGCAAAGAGGAGTGTGTTTTTGGGCTTACCAATGGGTTCTATGCCGCCTTCGGCTATCGACTTGTTCGGATTGGGAATAATCTTGTCCATATCCATCTGCGTAAGATGCCCCAAGCCTTTGCATTTCGGGCAAGCCCCCTGCGGTGAGTTGAAGGAAAAGTTGTGCGGTGCGGGTTCTGAGTAAGACAATCCTGTAGTTGGACACATAAGTTGTCGGCTAAAATAACGTGGTTGTGTAGAACCTTGTTCGACAACCATGAGCATACCTTTGCCTACTTGCAGAGCCGTTTCAATAGACTGTTTCAGACGTTTCTCGTCGGCACTGCTGACAGACAGTCTGTCAACTACGACCTCTATAAAGTGCATCTTATAGCGGTCAAGTTTCATTGCCGGGACGACCTCAACTATCTCACCATCGATACGAGCATAGATATAACCGCGTTTGCGTATCTGTTCAAAGAGTTCTTTATAATGTCCCTTACGACCTTTTACCATGGGCGCAAGGAGGTAAATCTTCTTATCGGCAAACAACTCTAATATAAGGTCATATATCTGTCCTTCGGAGTATTTGACCATAGGCTCGCCCGTGGCATACGAACGAGCTTCTCCGGCACGAGCATATAGCAGACGGAAGAAGTCATATACCTCGGTCACGGTTCCGACGGTAGAACGTGGATTCTTGTTGGTTGTCTTCTGTTCTATGGATATGACGGGGCTAAGACCTGTTATCTTGTCAACATCGGGACGTTCCGACCCACCGAGAAACTGACGTGCATAAGCCGAGAAGGTCTCTATGTACCTGCGTTGTCCTTCGGCATATATGGTATCAAAGGCAAGCGACGACTTGCCCGAGCCACTCATTCCCGTCATGACGACAAGGCTGTTGCGAGGTATAGAGACATCAATATTCTTGAGATTGTGTTCACGTGCACCCCACACCTCTATCGACTCTTCGGTCTCTATTATATCGTTATTGTTTGCCATTGCAATAATAAATTGTTGGTTTATGATAGTATTGATTACGGTCAGCGGATAAGTGTCATTTGACGATGGGGAGCAATGTCCCGTTGCTGCCGTTGGGTTTGTTGACTCTGATAAACGAACATATAGTAGGAGCGACCTCTACCATGCTATGACGTTCGTAAACTGTGGCACGAGGCACCTTCCAACCGTAGAAGCATAACGGCACAAATTCATGCCCCCACAGCTGTGTTAATTGTCGTCCGTCATCTTGTTCCTCTGCCCAGCCGGGTTCAAGACAGATGAGGATATCGCCCGAACGTCGCGGATGGTAGTTGCGACGCATGACCTCTATGATTGGCGAATCGGAGTAGTACGACATGACGTCCTTTGCAACAACGGCAGTGCCTATGCCTTTAACTTCGAGGAGAAAGTCTGCCGACTCCTTTAATATGGTGTCCCAATCTACATTACGTTCACGACACAAGTCCTTGTCGAGATAAATCTCGCCGCTCTTGTAGTTTCGCACCCATTGTCCCTGTCCGTGCAATGCCATAAGATACAAGTTAAGCAATGCCGTAGCTCTATGCAAGCTCACCGCTCCCCTACTCTGCCAATGTTCCGACTCGGTATTTGCAACATCGTAAGCCCCCTGCGACGAGGTAAAGACAACGAGGGTGTTATCCATGCCTATATCATGGTCGATGAACTTCAAGAGTGACGATATATTGTCGTCGAGGTTAAGTAACATATCCTCCGTCTCTGCGTCCAACGGTTGCACCTTTTCTCCACATGAGGGTGTAGCTGAAAACTCTACCATGAGCACGTCAGGCACATCGTCTTTGCCCATATCTTCATATACCATAGTTGCCACGGCAAAGTCACGTATGAGAGTGTTGCCCCACGGCGAACCGGCAATATGCTGATACTTATCTTTCGAGCCATACGGCTTACGCAACGAGTGATAAAACGATGGCACGCTGTCACTCTTACTGAAATAACGTACTTGATGATAAGAAGAGATCTCCGCCTTCGGTTCCCATATTTTGTCAAGATAAATATCCGACAAACCCTTGGAATTGAAGTCCGTCACCCATGTTCGCAATGTATCAGGCATAAGAAGCGTCATATTACCACTGCAGACATCGTACCATGCTGCTTGTTCGACAACTTTAGTACCCGACGTCCAAAGAAGCCTATTGGGGTCAAAGCCAACGGAGAATATCTTCGATTTCATATTGTAAATCTTGCGTATCTCATTGCCTATTGTCGAACAGAGGAGCAAACCGTTATGAGGCACTGCGGCAGAGTCGAGCACTCCAGCCTGATTATAAGCGTCGCCATATATAGCATGGAGCTTGGTGTTGGAGAAGTTATCGACCCACTGCTCTCCTACTATGCCATGCACCGACGCAGGAGCACCAGTAAAGAAAGTAGCTAAGTTCTTGCCGGCATAGTTACCACCGGCATCGTAATAAGCCCCGGCAAACTGCGTGCCATGGTTATAGATACGGTTAAAGCCATCTTTTCCACAACGTGAACGAACAATCTCAAGCTGTTCGTTATTAAGATTATCTATCATCAGAATAAGCACAAGGCGAGGTCTATCACTACAAAGAGCCACATTTTGCTGTGCCTTAATGTCCTTGCCTGCAACAAGCAACGACAAGAGTCCTATCAAACGAAACAACACTTTACATTTCATGCTACAAAGATATTGAACATATTTCAAAGTGCTTCTAAAAAAGACAAACTCTTTTGATATTAAGAATAAATGCCTACATTTGCACGATTCTAAAAGAACAAGAATAGTATTAAATAATAAACACCATAAAAAATGAAATTGTTAGAAGGAAAGACAGCCATCATCACCGGTGCTGCACGTGGCATTGGCAAGGCAATCGCTCTCAAGTTTGCAGAACAAGGAGCAAACATTGCATTCACAGACTTGAACATTGACGAGAATGCACAGAACACAGAAAAAGAGATTGCAGCATTTGGTGTTAAAGTGAAAGGTTACGCTTCAAACGCCGCTGACTTTGAGCAGACACATGCTGTTGTTGCAGAGATACAGAAGGACTTCGGCAGTGTTGACATCTTGGTTAACAATGCTGGCATCACAAAAGACGGTCTTATGATGCGTATGTCAGAGGCACAGTGGGACGCAGTCATCAACGTTAACTTGAAGTCTGCATTCAACTTCATTCACGCTTGTACACCTATCATGGCAAAGCAGCGTAAGGGCAGCATCATCAACATGAGTTCTGTTGTTGGCGTACACGGCAACGCAGGACAGAGCAACTATTCTGCCTCTAAAGCAGGTATGATAGGTCTTGCTAAGTCTATAGCTAATGAAATGGGTTCTCGCGGCATACGTGCAAACGCTATTGCTCCGGGCTTCATCATCACAGAGATGACAGCACAGCTTCCGGACGCTGTTAAGGAGGAGTGGAACAAGAAAATTCCATTGCGTCGTGGTGGTACACCTGAAGATGTTGCAGACCTCTGCGTATTCCTGGGTAGCGACATGTCATCATACATTACAGGACAGGTTATACAGGTTGACGGTGGTATGAATATGTAAAAACGTTTTATCAGATATTACACGAGTCGGAAGCATACTTCCGGCTCGTATTTTTTGTGGGGAGGAAACTTACCTATTAACGAAATTCAAAACACGAAAAGTGCCGTTTTCTACCAAATATTTATGGTGGCTTTGTAGTATCCACAAAATACAAATACAACAAAATAAGAGTTTTTTAACGGTTAAGAGTACAGATTATCTATAAATACAACTATATTTGCAACCGATGAGAGACAAAATACACATAGTACGTTGTATAGGCATGGCTTTGACATCACTGATGTTGCTTGTCGTAATGGGGATTGCAATTATCGGTCTCCAACAAGTTGGACATACATGTTGTCACGGTAGCCATGTGGACGTTACCGTAGTCGGAATAGACGACTTATCATTGTGTATGGACAATCATGAGACAGATTGTCATTGTCACAAACATAGTTGTCCGTCGTCTGATAAAAAAGAACAGAGCGAAGTGTTAAAACTCGACTTCGACACACTTATAGAAAACATCGTAAAGTGCATTCCGATCTTTGTTGATACAGTAGAAACAGAGCATATATGTGTTATATGCTTAAATCTGTGTAAACCTGAACTTTTCACACTATTTGCTCCGCCATTACACCAAAATCCTGATGATTGGCAATCGGTAAGCGGAGTTTTCATCATTTAGCCTTTGTCGAAAGACAACCACTTCAAAGATGGTTGTCGAATCTCACATCTATGTCCGTCTCATAGACGGTGACATACATGTGTAGAATGTTGTATCTACATAAAACGATACACATCACACATCAGGTAAAACAAAACAAAGGTATATCAATGAGACTCATTTTAATTATAGCATTCATAATGTCATGTGTCGGAGTATCGGCACAAATAGTCAGTGGAAAAGTCGTTGTAACAGAAGAAGGTAACCAAACGCCCCTTGTCGGTGCAACGGTCATTTGGGCAGGCACTTCAAAAGGCACAGTGACAGACTTTGACGGCAACTTCTCCCTGGAACGCACAACCGAGACAGATATGCTCGTAGCCAACTACGTAGGATACAATGCAGATACCATCATCGTTGGAGAACTTACAGAGGTAGAGTTTAACCTAAAAGGCGTCTCGCTCGACGAAGTAGCAGTGCGAGGACGTAAAGCCGGCACTTCTCTCAACCGCATGACTGCTCTCACACGCATAGACATATCATCAGCCGAACTATGCAAAGCCGCATGTTGCAACTTAGGCGAGAGCTTTGAAACAAACGCCTCGGTAGACGTCAACTATGCCGACGCAGCGACAGGAGCACGCACTATACAAATGCTCGGACTATCAGGACGTTACGTACAGATGCTTACCGAAAATATCGCCAACCTGCGAGGTTTAGCGGCACCCTTCGGTCTGAGCTATGTCCCCGGTCCATGGATGGACGGCATACAAGTCTCAAAAGGTGTTGGCACCGTTGTCAACGGCTATGAGGCTTTCACTGGGCAGATAAACATAGAGTTTAAAAAGCCCATATCAGAAGAATTAGTAGCTGTAAATCTCTTCGGCTCGTCGGCAGGCAGAGCCGAGATAAACGCCAACACAGCATTGCGCGTAACAGACAAACTGACAACAGCATTTATCGTCAATGCTTCACAAGACTACATGTCAATGGACGAAAACGATGATAACTTCCGCGACGAACCACAAACAAAGCAAATCAACCTCCTCAATCGTTGGAATTACCATTCTGACGCCTACACATGGCAACTTGTTGTCAAAACTCTTAACGAGGAACGCATGAGCGGACACGTCGATTTCGACAGCAAGACACCTTCCAACGAACTCTACGGTGTCTACATTAAAACCGACAGAGTAGAGAGCTGGATGAAAAACGGATTTATCTTCTCCGATGAAACAAATTTAGGCATCACGACAAGTTATATCTATCACAACCAACACTCATTCTTCGGACAAAAGAGCTACGACGGAACGCAACATAGCTACAATATCAACCTCATCTTCAACAACAACTGGGGAGAACGTCACGCACTGCATGCCGGAGTCAGTTCGCAAGGTGATATGGTGAGTGAACGTGTCGGCTTCTCGACAACAGACAAACGAAGCTACTCCATCAACGACATATCAGCAGGTATCTTCGGACAATACACATACAAACTCGACACACGACTATCTGTCATTGCCGGTTTGCGTCTCGACTGGAGCAACCAATATGACGTCTTTGTCACACCACGTCTGCATGTACGTTATGCCCCATGGGAGAAGACAATCATACGAATGGCCTTAGGAAAAGGCTATCGCACCGGATATATATTTGCAGAAAACAACTATATGCTCGGTTCTGCCCGTCAGTGGGAAATAGAAGAAGCCTACGGTCAAGAGATGGCTTGGAACATGGGAGTCAACATCACCCAATATGTCGATCTCTGGGGCAACGAACTCATGCTCAACGCCGAATATTACCGCACGCAATTCCTCGAACAGATGATAATGGATACCGACAACTCTCCTCGTAGTTTGTTCGCACATTTCTCTGATGATAAGTCATACGCCAACAACATACAGATAGAAGGCAAATATTCGCCCTTCAGAGGCATGGAAGTCACAGTAGCATACCGATGGAATGAAGCAAAACAAACCCTCGGCGGCCAATTCAGACAACGTCCCCTTGTCAGCGAATACAAAGGTCTCGTTACACTCTCCTATGCCACACCTCTGAAGAAGTGGCAGTTTGACATGAACACGCAGCTTAACGGCGGAGGTCGTATCCCCACCACAGCAGGCAATCCTGAACCTTACAAAAGAGCAGAACGCTTCGACCCATATCAAGTCTTTAACGGGCAGATAACAAAATATTTCCGCACATGGAGCATCTACGCAGGCGTGGAAAACATAGGAAACTTCACTCAAAAGAACCCTATCATAGCCGGCGACAAACCTTATGGCGAATATTTCGACGCCTCAATGATATGGGGACCACTCATGAGCCGCAAATTCTATGTAGGTCTGCGTTGGAGCATGGACAGAAAAGAAGATTAATAACAAACAAATAAAACATACACTATTATGAAAAGTATAGTAAAAACGCTTATCATGTCATTGATATTGGCAGTTTCGGTATCAGTGACAGCACAACAGAAAGAGCCAAAGAATGCCACTGTTGTCATCAGCGCAGAGATAGACTGCGACAACTGCAAAAAGAAAATAGAGAAGAATATAGCCTTCGAAAAAGGTGTAAAAGACTTGAAAGTTGACTTATCTACAAAGACTGTCACCATCACCTATCGAACTGACAAGACAACACCCGATGCTCTCGTTGCAGCTATAACAAAACTCGGATATAAGGCATCGGTAAAAAAATAAAGCAACTTCTATATATTGCGAATGAAGCCGAAAGAGGATTGAAACACACTGTAGATAGAGGAGAGGCAACAGACTCTCCTCTACCTTCCTGAGTATTGCGATTTAAGAACTGCATTAGGTTAGGACAAATAAACATTGCTACAAGAAAAAGGGTTTTAGACAACCATTATACTCCATTTAGCGTACACAAACGCAAGGTGAAAATAATTATCCATAACAATGCTCTTAAATTGTCTGTGAATGCAACGACAAGGGATTATATAAAAGGTGAGTCATAATCCCAATACATGACAGAACTATTATTAGATCGCTCTGTAACAATACGTTACAATTCTGGCACGTTTTTTGCATGTATATTAGTTGAGAATGAAATAATGAGGCACAATAGGATATTGGTTCAGTTGTAAAAAAGCCGATATTATTAACACTTTTTAACTACAACAATAAAGACAAAACAACCAAAAATATAACAAATAAAGGCAATAACATCAAAAAAACGTAGTAATAAAGCGGACTTCAGTTTCACAAAAGGATACAATATTGGACTTAACTGCAAATGTTTCCAATTGTTAAATACACTTTATTTTAACTAAACTGACATAAATGTATAAGAACATTGTCCTATTTTTGCGCCTTGAGTTTATTAATTACCATAAAAACAAAACCATGAAGAAGTTATTTCTTATAGGCATGTTGATAGTTGTTTGTAGCTTGGTTAATGCACAAATGTCGAAATTCCAAGCTTTATACATCTATAACTTTGCCAAAAACATCGGATGGCCAACAGAAGATTTGTCAAAAGACTTGGTCATCACCGTTGTTGGTGACAATGAATTGTCATCAGAACTTACGACTCTTGCAAAGACAAAGGGCGTCGGCGCAAGAAAAGTAACTGTCAAGACAGCAGCAACTGCAGCAGGTCTTCCTAAATCAGACATCATCTACTTAGGAGAGTCAAAAGGTGGTCTTATCGGACAACTTGTCTCTGCTCAATCTGGGAACAAAGTCCTCATTGTCAGTGGCAAAAAAGGACATTGTGCCAATGGTGCCGGTATAGCCTTTACTTCGACAGGAGGTAAATTAGGCTTTGAGATTTCTCAAAAGAACATCAACAAGACAGGACTTACTGTATCACAAAAGTTGCTTAGCTTAGGAACTGAGGTTTACTAAAATTAAATTACACAAAAGAAATGAAACAAAAAATCACTCTGATCTTGGCATTGATTCTTGCTTTTGTAAGTATCAAT
>CALAUL010000088.1 GCA_937892255.1 uncultured Bacteroidales bacterium
TAGAGCACAACACTTTTAATGTTGGGGTCCTGGGTTCGAGCCCCAGCTGGATCACTCAGAGAGGAGAGACTTTAAAAGAGTCTCTCTTTTTTTGTTTTGTTCTATTTAGGTTATGAGCAGTGGGTGTTGGGGATAGAAGAAAGAGTAGAAAATGTGAGTTTGTTTTTAGGAAAGTAGCGAGAGCAGGGAAAATTGTGTCGATGTGTGAATAATGGGACTGATAAAACATTTATTGCGGATAGTTTGGTAATTATAATAAAAAAGTATACCTTTGCAAAGTGATTTAAGAGAGAAGGAAGTTGCAGGGGACGGTCAAGTCCCCTATTTTATTAACTATAATCGAGAGGTTGGAATGATAACAGAGTCAACTGTAAACGAAATAATATTGGAGAAACTCAATGCTGATGGCTGTTTTTTGGTTGATATAACTATAGGAGGTGACAACTCGATATTTATCACCATAGATAGCAAGTCGGGGATTTCTATTGACTATTGTGTTGAATTGACCCGATATATAGAAGAGCGTTTGGATAGAGATGTTGAGGACTACAGTTTGGAAGTGTCTTCGGCCGGTATCGGAACCGTATTGAGGGTCATAGGACAATATGAGAAAAACATTGGGAATGAAGTAGAGGTTACGCTGCCTAATGGCTCGTGGCAGAAGGGTATTTTGATTTCTGTAGATAGTGATGTTTTTGAGATAGAGTGTGTTGAGAAAGAGAAGGTTGAAGGGAGTAAAAAGAAAGTTGAAGTGGTTAAGCGCTATCGATATGCATATAATGAAGTAAAACAAGTAAAAGATATAATATCTTTCAAGTAATAAGTGCTATGGAACATATTAATTTGATAGAGACATTTAAAGAGTTTAAAGAACTCAATAACATTGACAAGACAACTATCGTTCGCATTTTGGAAGATGCGTTCCGCAGTCAGTTGGTAAAACAGTATGGTTCGGACGAGAAATTCAACGTGATAGTGAATCCGGATAAAGGGGACCTTGAAGTTTGGAAGAATCGTATAGTAGTAGCCGATGACGAAATAGTTGACGAGAATTTGCAAATCTCACTTACCGATGCTCGCAAGATAGATGCAGATTTCGAGATAGGCGAAGAGGTGACAGAAGAGGTGAATTATCTTAAGGAATTTGGACGTCGAGCTATCCTTAATTTGCGCCAGAATCTTGCAGGAGCCATTACCGAGCTTCAGAGAGACGGTATTTATCAGATGTATAAAGATCGTATCGGACAGATAATCGTGGGTGAGGTGTATCAAGTATGGAAGCGCGAAGTGCTTATACGTGATGACGAAGGCATTGATCTTATACTTCCAAAGAGTGAGCAGATACCATCAGACTTCTTCCGTAAGGGTGATACAGTGAAGGCTGTTGTGATACGTGTAGATATCAAGAATAACAATCCATATATCATTATAAGCCGAACATCGCCAATCTTCTTGGAGCGACTTTTCGAGGTAGAAGTTCCGGAAATATTCGATGGACTTATTACTATAAAGAAAATAGTTCGTATGCCAGGAGAGCGTGCAAAGGTGGCTGTTGAGTCGTATGATGAAAGAATAGATCCGGTAGGAGCATGCGTGGGTATGAAGGGTTCGAGAATACACTCTGTAGTGCGAGAACTTCGTAATGAGAATATCGACGTAATAAACTACACCACGAACATTCAGCTTTATATCACTCGTGCGTTGAGCCCGGCTCGAATCAACAATATCGTTATCGACCAAGAAAACAGAAAGGCAGAAGTTTTCCTTGACGCAGAAGAGGTGTCTATGGCTATAGGAAAAGGCGGTAGCAACATCAAGTTGGCAATGCAGCTCTGTGGTTATGATATAGACGTATTCCGTGAGCAGAGTGAGTCGGAAGAAGATGTGCAGCTTGAAGAGTTCGCAGATGAAATAGACGAGTGGATTATCGATGAGCTTAAGCGAGTGGGTTGCGACACAGCGAAGTCGGTAATTGAACTTGGTTTCGATGAGCTTACAAAGCGTACTGATCTTGAAGATGAGACTATAGAAGAAGTCTTGTCTATTTTGAAAGCCGAATTCGAATCATAACTAATATGATACCGGGCTGAGTGGTCCACACCTTGGTCGTTGATAACGGACGGTGTGGCAGATGTTGAACTTCTAAAGAGAAAATGAAATATGGCAGAAGGAAAAAGATTAAGCAAGTTAGCCGGAGAATTGGGTGTGGGGGTAAATACCCTCGTCGATTTTCTCCAGAAAAAGGGTTATACCGACTATAACCCCAACACCAAGGTGAACGAAGATGTAATCACTCTTCTTGAAAGAGAATATAGTAAAGACAAATCAATAAAAGAGGCTTCAGACCAGAAGATTGTAGAGATGAAAAACAAACCTCGCAAGTCTTCGGTGTCTATTGAGTCTTCGAATGATACGATAGATAAAGAATTGCCGGCGGAGCCGTTGAAAAGCCCAAAGGTAGTTGGTAAAATTGATCTTGACAGCTTAAATAAACCGAAACATTCGGGACCGAAGAAAGAACAGCAAAACCAACAACCTCGGGTTAAGGAAGTTGAGTCTGCACCCGTCGAGGAGAAGAAAAAGGACCCTCAGGCAACAGTTGACAAACCTTCTGTAGAGGAAAATAAAGATATGCAAAGTGAGTCGTCGGATGTATTCCGCATTAGTGATAGTCCAAAGATAAGTGGTCCAAATGTCGTTGGCAAAATAAACTTGCCGGTAGAAAAGAGCGAAGACCATAAACGCAACAAGAAGAAAAAACGTCAACGCATATCGGGAGAGAAGGTTGATGTGTCTTCTGTTTCGGCAATGAATCAGTCGAATGGCAATGGTGCTCGAGACAAGAAGGGAGGTCGTTTTGAAGAGAAGAAAAACAAACAAGGCGGTCAGAACAATAATCAACAAGGCGGAGGCAAAAAAGAGAAGAAGTCTAAGCGACCTGTTCGTCAGGAGATAAGCGAGGAAGATGTACAGAAGCAAGTAAAAGATACATTGGCTCGACTTACAGCGAAGAATCAGAAGTCTAAAGGCTCTAAGCATCGTCGCGACAAACGAGAGATATTCCAAGAACGTCGAGCAGAAGAGGCAGAGCGTTTGGAGCACGAAAAGAAGATTCTAAAAGTAACAGAGTTCGTCACAGCCAATGAATTAGCGTCTATGATGGACGTGCCGGTAAACCAAGTCATAGCAACGTTTATGACTCTCGGAATGTTCGTCTCAATCAACCAACGCCTTGATGCTGAGACAATGGTTATCGTTGCTGAGGAATTCGGATATAAGATAGAATTTATCAGTGTAGAAGATGCCGACAACAGCGAAGAGGAAGAAGAGGACGAGTCACTGCTTGTAGAACGTCCGCCTATTGTCACAGTGATGGGACACGTGGACCACGGTAAGACATCGTTGCTTGACTATATCCGTAAATCAGATGTCCTCTCGGGTGAGGCCGGAGGTATAACACAGCATATTGGAGCTTATGCAGTTAAGCTTGAGAATGGCCGTCAGATAACATTCCTTGACACTCCGGGTCATGAGGCGTTTACTGCGATGCGTGCTCGTGGTGCTAAAGTTACCGACGTCGTTATCATCATTGTTGCAGCCGATGACTCTGTAAAGCCACAGACAATAGAAGCTATCAACCACGCATCGGCGGCTGGTGTGCCTATAATATTTGCAATAAACAAGATTGATAAGCCGGGTGCAAATCCGGATAAGATACGTGAGGCTCTTGCCAATATGAACTACTTGGTAGAAGAGTGGGGTGGTAAATATCAGTGTCAGGAAATATCTGCAAAGAAAGGTATCAACATCGACAAGTTGTTGGAAAAGGTACTATTAGAGGCAGATATGCTCGAGTTGAAAGCTAATCCGGACCGTTTGGCTGTTGGTAATGTTATCGAATCGTCACTGCAAACAGGTAAGGGATATACAACAACTATGCTTGTCAGCAACGGCACACTGAATGTAGGAGATATGATAGTCTGCGGAAGCTATTATGGTCACGTCAAGGCGATGACCAATGAGCGCGGACATAGAGTGGCAAAGGCAACACCGGCAACACCTGTCGAGGTATTGGGTCTTAATGGTGCACCTACAGCAGGTGAAAAGTTTACGGTCTATACAAACGAAAAGGAGGCTAAACAGATTGCCAACAAGCGTGAGCAGTTGCAACGTGAGCAGAAACAGCGTACACACAAACATATCGGTCTCGATGAAATCGGACGTCGTATTGCCATAGGTAATTTCCAGGAACTTAACATCATCGTTAAAGGCGACGTAGATGGTTCTATTGAGGCAATTACGGATAGCTTGATAAAGCTCTCAACGGAAGAAATCCAAGTGCGAGTGATACACAAGGCTGTAGGACAGATTTCAGAGAGCGATGTGTCATTGGCGGCTGCTTCTGATGCTATCATCGTCGGTTTCCAAGTTCGTCCGTCGGCTGCGGCTCGTAAGTTGGCAGAGAAGGAAGAGATAGATATTCGTTTGTACTCTATAATCTTTGATGCTATCGAGGAAATTAAATTGGCAATGGAGGGAATGCTTTCTCCGGAAATAAAAGAGCAAGTTACCGGTACGCTTGAGATACGTGAGACGTTCAAGATTAGCAAGGTCGGTACTATCGCAGGTTGTTTCGTTGCCGATGGAAAGATTAAGAGCAAGTCTAAGGTTCGTATCATTCGTGATGGTATCGTTGTTTACTCCGGAGCTCTTGGTTCGCTCAAGCGATTCAAAGATGATGCGAAAGAGGTTATCGCAGGTCTCGATTGTGGTTTGAATATCGAAGGATATAACGATATACAGACAGGAGATATAATTGAGGCTTACGAAGAGACAGAGGTGGCAAGAAAGTTGTAATTTCTTATACATAAAAAGTTCCCCAAGTAATTGAATTGCTTGGGGAACTTGTTTTTTTACAAATGTCAACGTCGTGGCATTTTACTACGCCGTTGTTTATGCATTTTTCTCTGTCTCTTGTTTCACTCTCACCTGCATTGGGTTGCTCGTAATCTCTTTATTTATCATTCTGTTGCGGAAGACGTCCAAAGCTAAATATATGGCGGCTCTGAATGAGTCGGGATTAGCTTTGTCTTGTCCCGCAATGTCGTATGCAGTGCCATGGTCAGGCGATGTGCGAACAAATGGTAGTCCTGCTGTGTAGTTAACGCCATTGTCGAATGCCAATGCTTTGAAAGGTGCAAGTCCTTGGTCATGATACATCGCAAGTATTGCATCGAATTTGCCTAAAGCCTCACTGCCAAATATTCCATCGGCAGCGTATGGTCCCATGGCATATATTCCTTCTCCGTTGGCGATTTCTATTGCCGGAGAGATGATTTCCTGATCTTCCTTGCCCAGAAGTCCGTTGTCGCCTGCGTGAGGATTAAGTCCGAGTACGGCAATGCGAGGACGACGTATTGTAAAGTCCTGTTTCAGTGAAGTGTTGAGTATTCGCAGTTTATCAAGAATGCTCTCTCTCGTGATGTGTGACGATACTTCGGAAATAGGTACATGGCCAGCAACGACGCCTACTCGCAAGTTGTTTGCAACCAATAGCATGAGGGCTTTGCCTTCGCCTGCCATCTGTTCAAGATATTCGGTATGTCCGGGGAATGAGAACTCTTCCGACTGTATGTTTTTCTTGTTGATAGGTGCTGTGACAAGTACGTCGAGTTCTCCGTTTTTAAGGTCATCGACAGCTAGTTTGAGTGCGTCAAAAGCTGCTTTGCCACTCTCAGCTGTTGCTTTGCCCAATTCGACGCGAGCATTGTCGTCTCCGCACGTCACGATGTTTACTCTTTTCGGATGTGCTTCAGATGCGTTCTTGATGTTGTTCAGACTGAAGTTTTGTATGTTGAGAGCTTTACGGTGGTATGCAGCAACTTTGGGCGAACCATAGATGATAGGAATGAAATTGTCGTACAATTCTTGGTCCGACAATGTCTTCAATATTACTTCAAATCCTATGCCGTTGACGTCGCCTTGTGTTATACCAACTCTTATTTTCTGTTCATCTTCCATATATGTTAATAGTATTATTTCGTAGTTTCGTAATTGTTAATGTTTAGTGAGTACATGACAGCTTCAAGTTGTCTGAGTTTGTTGCGTTTCTTTTCTCTTCGTGGGTAGTAGACATAGCCATCTGTTACTACGACGCGGTTGTTGATGGTGTCGTGATGAGCGCGAAGTATGAATGGCCCGCCCATGGGGTAACCTTCCATTCTCCATAGACCTCTCAATTCGGCAACGTCCATCTTTTTGTGTTTCCCGCTTTTGTATATTATTTCGTCGAGTCCGAAACGTATCTCGGTGCACATGTACGACCCTTGTGGACCTTCGATGTTGGCGCGTAGGAGTGAGTCTCGTTTGTTGAGGATATATACTTTTGACATGGCTCCTTCTCCGATATATGGGAAGTCGTAGACGAACATGCCCATCTGCGAATCTTCGTCATCGAGCATAAACCACGACAAGGCTTCTTTGTCAGGAGGTGTGCAAGGTGAGAAGAGGTTTGGAATACAGATGTCGATATTCCATTGTTTGCCAACGTTCTCGCTCAGGGCAATGTCACGTATCGACTTGTTGTATGTCATCATGCGTACTCGCTCCATTCTGAGGAGAAAGCTTATTATCTTCATGTGCTCTGTTTGTAGCAAATCAAGAAGTTCGGTTTTGTCTTTTGCTGTTATTCTTATGTAGGCTTGTGGTTTAGCCCATCTGTTTTCGTAAAATCCGACATCTCCGACCTTGATGGTGTCGTGAACAACAACATCTATTATGTTGCGAAACTTCTGCATGTTGAGGTCGAAATATCCATGAGGGACTGTCTGCATGTCGAATAGTGGTTCGGGAATGTTTAAACCTACTATGGTGTCTCCGAGCATCGAGGCTAAGTATGCGCCACATGTGTCGTTTTTGATGTTGTCGTTTATTACGACTAAGACTTCTCCGTTGCCTCCTGTGACCGCAGGTTTAAATATCTCTCCGCTTTGCTGTTGTTTGTTACATGATACAAAGGCCAAAGCTATGAGTGTTATTGTCAATATTTTATTCATGCTTATATGTGTTTTGCGTTAAGTTACTTTCTATCCGACAAAGATAGTCATTTTTCTCAAAACGGAAAGGACACGGTTTGTTGTATTCTTTTCAGAGGTGAAGATTTAGTTCCTCGAATCCGTATTTTTTATTTAGAAGTTCTGCCAGATATTCTTGTTCGGCTTGTTGTGGTGTAGCAGAGAGGTAAGCTCTTTTCTTCATGTGGTAAAGGTCCATGATGGTAGAGTAGCCCGATCTGCAGACGATGTTTCGTGCATTCTGCATAAAGAAGGAGAGTTCTTCGATTCCCAAATACGGATATATCTCTATTTGTCCATCTTTTGAGGGATGCTCGTTGCCTATTTTCCCACAGACTATGACGCATCTGCCGTTTTTTGTTTTGAACAACTTGATGACCTCTTTTTCGAATATCGTTCTGTGGGGTTCTTGTCCTGAGATGATGCCGAGCCACTCGATAGTGTCGGTGTCTGATGTTTTTCCGACAGCAGGTCTCAGTCGGGACAATACACCGATGTATCTGTATGGTATTTTGATATATTGCGGATTAGAGAGTTCTCCTGACAGTCCATTCGGATAAGGGCTTATATCGGGAATAAAGCATTCGTCAAATTTGTTCACCCAACGTGCCAGCAGACGAGCAAGAAGAGGCTCTAAGGGTTCTAATATTTTTATTCCGCATTTCGGTGTCAGTTGGTGGGTTATGATGTAGGACTTGCTTTTTTTTGAGTACACACCATAGCGATTGTCCGAAATTATCGTGTCTATGCCATGCCGTTTGACGATTCTTTTTGTTGTCAGGAACTCTCTGTAATAACAAAATAAGAACTTTGGTATTTGTAGCAGTATGGATGAAGCGACTCCCAATCGTGCGTTATACCATGGAGAGAAAGATTGTAAAGTCAGTGTTTTGATATTCGGGAAGTTTCGTTTGAGTACTTCCAACGAGTTTCCGCTGCCGGCTATTATCACGTCGTGGTGGTTCTCTATCAGCCATTTTATCACGGGGACAAGTCTTGTGGCATGTCCCAATCCCCAGTCTAATGGCGTGACTAATATTTTCATTGTTGTCAGACGGTTAAAAATGCTCCGCAATAAAGCAAAACTTCCAATAAATTCAAAATCGTTTTGAGAGTTACTACGAACGATGAAAAGGCTTTGAATGACGTTTGTGGGTACGTTGAATTGGGGTTAATCGTAAGTCTTGTTGCGAAAAACTCGTTGGACAAAAGCGAACAAGAAATGAAAAATTTCTTTTTGTAAAAAATCTTTTGTCTATATATGAAAATATAACTACTTTTGCCACGATATGAAAAACATGATGAGTAAAATTGAAATGAATCTTGATAGTTGTATAAGGAAAGACAAATTCTTAGAAGTTGCTGATATACAGCATCTTACCCCCCCCCCCCTTCTTTACTACCTTTTAGGAGAGAGGGCAGAAGTC
>CALAUL010000089.1 GCA_937892255.1 uncultured Bacteroidales bacterium
CTGCTTCTCTAACTCTCTAAGTTCTTCACCTGTGCACGGAATGAATGTGAATGCGTTTTGGAAAATGTCATATATCTTATCCCATTGCTCTAATACATATAAACTATCTATCAGCTCTTTTGCTCGGTGTCGTTGCGCATTAGGAATATATGCAAGCGTATCTACAGTACCCGAAAAGCCAATAGTATCTTTGACGTCTTTTATTATATAATAATTCTCCAAATCAAAGAATGGATTGTCATATGTACCATTGTTGATAAATCCCGCAGGTAAAAGTAAACGATTGTTTATGGTGTCAATATTTCCTTCTGCAAAAGAGAAATGCCAACTCACAATTGTTCCGCTGTTCGTATAAAGCCAAAAATCATCTAATCTGACAATTTCGCTTGCCGAAAGCCGTTTGGTGTAAACAATCGCTTTGTTTGCCTTATCGACTCCATTAACATACAGTGGTCTATCCCAATCGAACTTGTCGCTTTCATCATCTTTGCATGATGTAAACCAAATACACATGCAAAATAGCATAAGTAAAAATTTTCTCATTTTCTTTACATGTTTAAATTAACGAGTTAAAATAATAGCTTTTTTTTGACATATCCAAATCTTAATACGATGTTGGGTCAATACATGTTATCGTTGCATCATAATTCCCTCCGAGATTAAGAGTAAACGATGATGTTGTCTCAGCTTGTAATGTTGCATAACTTCGTGAAGCGTGTATTATGACCGACACATTGAGTGTTTTTCCATAATTGTGCGTAACAACCAAAGCAGTTCCACTTCCCGAAAATTTTAAACTCAACCCTTTAGGATTATACGCTCCACTACAACTATACGTCTTTGTCGTGCTGTTATAAGCAACTCTAAAGCTCAAAACAATAGGATTGGCAAGATAATAGCTACTACCGCCGTTAAGGTTATAGAGCAGACCAACATTTTTCTTTATTCGATAAATGGCATTTCCGTTGCGCCACTGTGCCAATATATCATCATTCGTTGTTGGCTTGGCGCACAATGCAAAGTATTTATCCGTTCCTTGCGAAAAGAGTAGTCCGTTGGAGTAGAATTTGTTATTATAGACATTGTAATTCGTAGTGAATGCTACATTAGAGCTTATCGTGGCTGTGGCTGTCTGATTGCTCGACGTGTCAGTATTGAGATATACCCTCGCTGACCATACATTATTAGACAGCGATGTACCCGTTACATTTACACGCTGTATTAATGTCGCGTAGACGCGCATGTAATAAGCGGTATTAGGAGTTAGATTTATATTGACTCCATTAATGGGTATTGTGACTGTTGATGTATTAGACGTTGCCGATGTTGAATATACTACGCCATTAGTATTATAGACCTCAAATTTTGCATTCCATATAAAGTCGCGCGAGTATGTTCCGTTACCTTGTTCAAATATGGCGTTTGCAAGAGCGGGTGTTTTCGGTGTTATGGTCAAGTTGTTGCTAAATTTCAGCACTCCCGCACGTGTATTGGCACTCACAAGGGTTGCGGAATATTCGTTGGTATTGTTGTACGATATATCAACACTTTGAACCTTATTAATGGCAGTATAGCCTACTCGTTGCTCTGTGAAGTTGGTTTGGGAATAGAGCTATTGCAGAATTTTTTTTAGCCATTTAAAGAATCTGATGTAAACGATAATGGCATAAGTTGAGATGCACTGTCAACCGTATACATCACTTCTGCACCAACTAAGTATATTATAATAGGCTCTTTTTGGTTTTGTTCTTTTTCTATCAGCACTTGTCGGCATGCACCACACGGCGTGATAGGAGTTTTGACAGCACCATGTTCTGTCTCTGCGTAAATAAGCAAATGCGTTACAGACTCTTGCGGGTAATTAGCATTAGCAAAAAACAAAGCCACGCGTTCAGCACACAAACCTGATGGGTATGCTGCATTCTCTTGGTTGTTGGCCGAAAGAATTTTCCCATTAGAGAGCAAAAGTGCAACACCGACTTTAAAATTCGAATATGGTGCATAAGCTCTTTTTGCTGCCGTTTGAGCCTCTATTAACAGTCTTTCTGTTTCCGACGACATTTCTTGTTCTACAGAAACTATTGATGTTACTATATTAACTCTATTTGTTTTCATAGCTACAAATATAAATATAATATCTTTTTATATTACAAGTCAAGATTTTACGCTCAGCAGTGCTTTCAGATATAAGTTTATGCCCATCATTGTAGTGGCAATAAATAATAGTCCTAATGTAATAAAGGCTATGTTAAGGCCAAAACCATCGGTCATAAATCCAAAAAATGGACCAACTAAAACAAAAAGGCCTCTGATAATTAGACTTCTTACAGATAAGACCGTTGCTCTGATATCTGAAGAAGTCATTCTGTTGACGTAATCTTTTAACACCGGAGTCGCTATTGCTCTACAGAAATAGAATATAAATAAGACAAACAATAAAGCATATCCTGATGATATGCCGACAAAAACAAACGCTGTTGTCAATGATATTGCACTTAACCAAACGGTAACCTTTGGACCTAATTTTCGTTCTATTCTGTATGAAAACAACGTCACTGCCCCAAGTAATAAATTGAGGATTGTGTGCGTTGTTCCTATCTCAAATTCATTATATCCGATATCCGACAATTTCAACGGATATACCCAAGCCATACTCAATGTGACGCATCCGAGCACCGAAGAAAATACAATATTCCATCTTAATGCTCCATTCGCAACCAAACAGTATTTTAGAACTTCGATTATGTTCAAATATTTTGCTCCTACCATTTTCACAATAGGCGGTTCGACGAGTCCAAAAGACGCCGGTATGGCCATAAATGCAATCAATGTCTGAGCATAAAATGGATAGTATATCGACACAACGGCAAGCGCACCACCGATTGAACCGGCTATTGCTTCAGAAAAATTTCCAACTGAAAAATTCCACCCCTCATATTTCACATAGTCATCTTCCTTTCCGTGCTCTTTCAGTGTGTCGTACAACATTGCAGAATCAGCACCGGAAATAAAGCTCATTCCTACGCCCAAAATTAATTCTGCAAACAAATAAGAATAAAAACCTGTAAATAACGAATATATCAAAAAACCGACCGTTCCCAATATGCTTCCCACTATCAGAGTGTTGCGTTTTCCCCATTGGTCAGCTATATATCCCGATGGAATTTCAAAAAGTACTATTGCCACGCTATAACACGACTTCAAAATAAACGATTCGTGAGCAGTAAACCCCATTCGGTCATAAAAAATCATCAAGATAGGCATAGTAAGCATAAACCACTTTGCTATCTTGATGATGTATAGTCTGTAGATATTGCCTTTCAGGTACATTCTCCCTGCTTATTCCTTTATTATTTCTCCGCCAAAACTTATCTTTTCACTGACATTGTTTGTGCCGATACACTTTATCTTTCCGCCCGCTGCTATTGCATCTATAGACTCAGATGCTCTTACAACAGCATCAGAATTGGAAACTTCTATTTGTGTTGTTTTTGTATATAGACTCTCAGCGTTGTAGTTGCTCTCCCCAAGCGTTCCGCTTATGAATACCTCTTGGCAATCTGCTTTACCGCTCATTTCTATTATTGATGTATTGGCTTCAACTATTAGTTTCCCTATTTCCACTTCCATCTCGGCTTCACATTGAGCTCCTAAGTCAAGTTTAAACTCACCCTTGTGAGCAAATAGACAATCCGTCATAACCGAAGCACCACCCTTCAATACGACGCTATTTATATCCTTAAAATAAATAAACACCTGCACAGCCGAACCGGGTGTTCGCTTCTTCATCTTTACAGTAAGTTTGTCTTTTTTTACCACAGTTTCTACATCTGCCGTCGGACAACCCTCTGTTACAACTTCTATTCCGTATTTGTCACACTGAACGAGAGAAATGTTCACACCTTTTGCTGCTTCTACATCGACAAATTCAGTTATTTCTCTTTTCTCTTTATTTACTTGTGCCACTATTGCAGAGACGGAACAGAAGCACAATAATATGCTAAATAAAACACACTTCTTCATATTTTTATTTTTTATCCATATTGCAAAAGTATACAATTTATTTTTTCTTCCCAAAAATCGCTTTATCTTTGCACTGCGTATTGCGGTAATAGCTCAGTTGGTAGAGCATCAGCTTCCCAAGCTGAGGGTCACGAGTTCGAGCCTCGCTTACCGCTCATAGGTCAAAAGACATTCTGTTTTTTGACCTTTTTTTACTTTACCACCTACCGTTTACAATTGTTGGCATTGGTCTGCATAATCGATGTTATAATATCTCTCTTGCTATCCATGCACAAGCCTCTGCATCGGCTAATGCATTATGATGATGTTCCAAATCGTATCCACACAGAGCTGATATTGTATCCAATTTATGATTTATCGCATCAGGAAAAGCTTTTCGAGATGCTTCACAAGTACAGTGAAAGACATATTCCGGATAATCCATCTGATAACATTTAAAAATAGCTCTCAAACATCTCTCTTCAAAATGTTTATTGTGTGCTACAAATGGCAAATTGTCAATCTTTGTGGCTATCTGTTTCCATACATTTGGAAAGACAGGTGCGCAATCTGTATCCTCTTGTGAAAGTCCGTGAATATGGGTATTCCAATAGCTATAATAATTTGGCTCGGGTTGCACGAGCGAATAAAACTTGTCTATAATAATGCCGTCTCTTACTATTACCATGCCAATACTACAGATACTTGTGCTCTCCCTATTTGCTGTTTCAAAATCTATTGCTACAAAATCTTTCATCCGTTATTATGTTTTTTGCAAAGGTAGTCAAATAAAAACAACAAGCCCACGACGGGCTTGTTATTTTTATTTGGTATGTTTTTTAGAATTATCTCTACAAGAACAATCGCTTATTAGTTTATGAGATAAATTTTCTGCAAACCATTGTATGTACACTTAACCACAGCTCTACCCTCTACAATTTTAGATACTTCAATCTTCACAGCAGGGTCAGAAGCTTTAACTTCAAGTGTTGAGTTTTCTGTCATTGGGGCATGTACCTGATAACGAATCTGATCTGTCAAACCGTTGGCATTTGAACAACGGATAGGAGTAGAAGGTACATTCAACTTCATACCGTCTACTGTCATTGTGATAACAGGAACTACAGCCGGTTCACATGTTGTACCATTCTTTGAGAAGCCAACTCCGTGAAGGTCAAACAATCCAACAGGACGCTGGTATCCGCGTGTACCACGGAAGTGAGGATCGAATGCTGGCTTTTCTTCCTTAATCTCAGGACCTTCTGCAACAAGATAAATAGCGTGCTTGCCCTTAAGACCTTCTACCTGAGGAACAGCTACTTTGTATGTTGTTGCTACACGCGGAGCATCAGCAGGAACTTCTATAACTGCTATCTCTTTTCCATTCCATGTACTGTTTGCGTATGGACCATCAAGCATCACATGAATCTTGAAAGCTCCCTTTCCGCCAGGAGTCAAGTTTACATTAAATATAGCACCATCACCTTTTTTAATACCTTCAAATGCCTTAACTCCCTTACTGTCTTTCTTGATACCCTCGAAACCAAAGTACTTAAAACCTACAACACCTTTGTTTGTCACACCGGCGACATCCATGCTGTTGTTCCAAACGTCATGATTGTCCTGCATGTAATTGTCATCTGACAAGTAGCAAGCATAACCGGCAGAATAGTACTTATATGGAGGAAGACCATAAATCTGGAAACCTTCAGATGTGACCTCTGCACCAGTGTATGTCATACCGTCAGAAGCAGATGCTACCCATTCGTTGTTCTTTGCGTACGGGTCATAACCTGTAATCTTAACGACACCGCCGTCAGCAACTTTCTTTTCGTCCCACTCAATTTTCACCGGAGCGACAACAGCTTGACGAGCATTGCCAAAACCACGTGGTGGTCTGTGATAGAATACGTACCACTGACCATTGATAAGTTCTATAGAACCGTGTGTATTGTGCTGAGAATTTGTTGTTGTAAGATGTGTGCCATCTTCATTTGCCACAACACCGCGAGAGTCTACCAACACACCACCCGAACGCCATGGACCAAGTGGGCTGTCGCCAAATGCATAACGCAAAGCAGAGTTTGTTGATGGCAAACCGTAATCAGGTCCTGAGTAACCAGAGAACACCATTACGTATTTGTTACCAACCTGACGAATTGAAGAAGCTTCAAAGAAGTTGAAGTCGCCTGGGTTCTGACCTTTGTACAAAGCAGGATACTCTGTGCCCTTTGGATCTCTAACAACACCATATCTCTCACTTGCAGGTATGAAGTAGTCATGCAACTTTGTACCCGGACGCATTGAATACATGGTATTCTGGTCTAACTCGCAAGCAGTAGAATGCTGGAAACCATAGAATACATATGCACGGAATCCTTTTTCGTAATCAGGATCATTTTTATCTGTGATATTCTCAATGAATACAGATGGGTCGAAATCAATCAAAGAACCCGGAACACAAGTGCGTCTGTCTTCTGTTAAGTTAATAGGTGTAAATGGACCATCAGGACGATCTCCCTTACAAACCATTGCAATTCGACCCCAACCACGAGAGTGTGGATATAAATAATAAGTTTTCTTGCCTGTTGCACGATCTTTAACCTCTACAAGATCCGGTGCGTACATTGTGTCCCACTGTCCGTCTACAAAATGTGTGAATATAGGTCCTTCATCGCGCCATTGACTCAAATCTTCAACTGGAGCAGACCACATGCGAATATCGCTACCACAATACTCTGAATATGTAATATCATGTGAACCTATAATGTAGGCACGATATTTACCCGGATTATCAGGGTCTTCAAATACTCGTGGCTCACCATCTGGCAGGTGTTCCCACAATGGAAGATAAGGGTTCTGTGCATTTCCCATAGTAAAGGTTGCTACAGCCATTATCGCCATTAACATTTTTTTCTTCATATACGTTTGTTATTTGTTGTTTTGTTCTACAAAAATACCTAATGAATGTGATATGTGTTTTACAATTATGTATCATGTATTATTGGAATGGTAACAAAATTGACAGATTGTAACAACAACAAAATCCAATGTAACAAACACAACAAAATGATACATTTATATCTAAAACATGAGTTAATGTATAAAAATTAATGCTTAAAATCATATAATTATAATAGTTTTATATATCTTTGAAACATATTGAGTCAATAATAATAATAATATTAACCTATTTTAAAATGAACATTAAACAATTCATTACATTGCTAATGTTATTTAGCATTGTTCAAACAACCATTGGACAGGAGATAAACTTACCTCTTATTCAGACAAAGTACACAGCAGACCCTGCACCATTTGTCTTCAACGACACCATCTTCCTCTACACTACTCATGACGAGGATGACTCTGAAGGTTTCAAGATGCAAGATTGGCTTCTGTACACATCTACAGACATGGTCAACTGGCAAGACCATGGAGCTGTTGCGTCTCTTAAGGACTTTAAATGGTACAAGGGAAACAATGGAGCTTGGGCCGAACAAGTAATTGAACGCAATGGCAAATGGTACATGTACTGCCCTATCCACGGTAACGGAATCGGAGTCCTTGTTGCAGACTCACCTTATGGACCTTTCGTAGATCCTATTGGCAAGCCGTTGGTATGGCAACGCGAGCATTGGTATGATATCGATCCTACCGTTTTGATTGACTATGACGGACAAGCCTATATGTATTGGGGCAATCCAGAGCTTTATTATGTAAAACTAAACGAAGATATGATCTCGTATAGTGGCGAAATAGTCAAGATGCCCAAAATTCAAGACTATCAAGAAGGACCTTGGATTTACAAACGTAACAACAAATACTACCTTGCTTTTGCATCAACGTGTTGCCCGGAAGGCATAGGTTACGCTATGAGCGACAAAGCAACAGGTCCATGGACATATAAAGGTCACATCATGGATCACACTCCTCGTACTCGCGGCAACCACCCGGGGATAATCGACTACAAAGGCAAGTCTTATTGCTTTGGCTTGTGTTATGACGTCTTCCGTCTTGAGACTGGACGTCATGCAGAAAGGCGTTCAGCTATAGCTGCCGAAATGTTCTATAACGAAGATGGTACTATTGAAATGCTACCCTACTTCCAAGATTGCAAGCTTGAACAAATCGAAAAGTTCAATCCTTATCGCAAAGTTGAAGCGGAATATATAGCCTGGGGTTTTGGCTTGAAAACTACGCCATACACAACACGTCAATCACACAAAACAAATCAAGTTGTAACTAACATTGACGAAAATGAGTTCCTCCTTGTAAAAGGCGTCGACTTTGGCAGCGGTGCGAAAAAAATCACAGTTTCAGCATACGCTCACATGTTCGGAGGCACAATTGAGTTACACATTGACTCTAAAAACGGACCTACGATTGGCACTATCAAAATCAACAATACTAAGGATTTATACATCGAATTCTCATCAGAGTTAAACGACGAAGCAAAGGGAATCCACAATTTGTACTTTGTATTTAAGGGCGATGATTTTCAACAAAAGAATCTATTCAATCTCGATTGGTGGAAATTCGAATAAAAAGAGACTCACGACATAACCAAAGCGAGGCCTGAAGAAGCCTCGCTTTGGTTACTTATTCCTCGCTTTCCAATATTCTGCCCAACACCAAATCTGCATTTCGTATGCTCTTCATTAACCATTGTATCATCAGCAACTCCTTTTCATCTTCTTTCAACGAAATATCCAAACTCTCTTTCTCTATCGCTCTATACAAATGACTGACAACTAACGCAGCAGACACTGACAGATTCAAACTCTCCGTAAATCCAACCATAGGAATAGTGAGGTACTCATCTGACAAATCCATCATCTCTTTTGATGCGCCCGTCTTTTCGCTTCCTATAACTATTGCAAAAGGTCCTTTCGTAACGTCAAAACTGAACAAATCCACACCTTTCTCGTGAGGTGTTGTCGTAACTATGCGATATCCACGCTCTTTGATATACTTTATAGCGTTTAACGTGTTATTTGGCTGCTCATTGTATTGACTTATTGTCAACCACTTAGAAGCACCTCTGACTATATTGGGATGAATTTCAAACCTATTAAAGTTCTCTATGACATGTAAGTCTTGTATTCCAAAACATTCGCACGTTCTCATTACCGCACTGGCATTATGCGAATGGTATATGTCCTCAAGGACAACAGTCATATATCGAGTTCTTTTATTCAAGACGTTATTAAGTATCTCGATACGCTCCGGCGTTACATACTCCGAAAGTTTTCTTATCAGATTTTTATTATTCATACTTCCTATTATTCCAAACAAAAGGGAGATACTACCGTACCTCCCTAAATCCTATCTTTCAGAAAGAAGATTAAGCGTTAACTTTGTCTGTCAATTCGCTTCCAGCTTTAAACTTAACAACCTTCTTTGCTGCTATTTCGATAACCTCTTTTGTACGTGGGTTTTTGCCCTTACGTGCAGGTCTGTTCTGTACGCTGAAAGTACCAAAACCAACCAAAGCGAGCTTATCCTGTACGAGTGCCTCTGATGTTACTTCTATGAATGCGTCAACAGCCTTCTTCGCATCAACCTTTGTCATTCCTGCTTTTGCAGCAATAGCATCAACTAACTGGGTCTTGTTCATGATTTTATATGTTTTTAATGGTTAACTACATGTTTGTCACTGCAAAAATAAAGCATTTACAATATTATACAACTTTTCTCTCAATATTTTTTTTAATATTTTCATTCTTTTTTAACCTCAAAATCACATTCTTCTCAAATTCAATACATTATACATTCACATATTTTCTCTGCTTTTTCGTAATTAACTGGTATACACTTGTTTCTATATTCCGTTATGTTTTTTACATTTTACTATCTCTTCAACTCTACCAATATCAAAGTTTCCCTTTCTACTCGCACAGATATCTTACGAGTTCGTTTGTTCTGTCCAAATGACAAAATAGCTTTTACAAACAATGTCTTTAACTCAGTAGAGATTATTCGGTCAAACTCTCTGGCTCCGAACTCTTTGGTGTATCCTTTTTTCATGATATACTCAAAGGCTTCTTTGGTAACCTCCATTTTGACGTTCTTCTTTAGCAAAAGAAGTCCTAACTGATTGAGTTTCTTTTCTAAAATCTGACGAGCCATTGTTTCGTCCATATCATTAAAGACGACAGTTCCACTCAAACGATTGATAAACTCCGGTTTAAACAACTTTTTTACATCTTTTTTCATCATATCACCCTTCGTCCTGCTTGGCGAAAAACCAAGTGACGAACCTACATGAGCATACTGAGCACCGGCATTACTTGTCATAAGCAACACTACATGTCTGAACGATGTTTTGCGTCCTTTGTTATCTGTCAAACAGCCGTAATCCATTATCTGTAAAAGAATATTATATATATCAGAATGTGCCTTTTCTATTTCGTCCAAAAGCAAAACACAATATGGATTTTTATTTATCGCATCTGTCAATAGTCCTCCGTCCTCATATCCAATATATCCTGCAGGAGAACCTATCAACTTGGCAACAGTATGCTTTTCCACGTACTCACTCATATCGAAACGAACCAATTCCACTCCCAATTCGCTCGACAATGTCTTTGCCACCTCTGTCTTTCCCACTCCGGTCGGACCTACAAATAACAAACTTGCTATAGGCCTATTATCATCGACAAGACCAGCTTTTGATATCTGTATTGCATCTACTATCATATCTATGGCTTTGTCTTGTCCATACACGTTTGACTTCATTCGTTCTGATAGAGTCAGCAGGTTTTGCATCTCGTTGATATTCTCAACGTTTGAGACATTACACATTTTAGATAATGCCTTCAACACCGAATTGTTATCTAATTTATTGTCTCCATTTGATACATGCATCACATGATATGCTCCCGCTGCGTCCATCAGTTTTATTGATTTCTGTGGATTTTTTTCATTGGGCATATAACGTTCTGCCAGGTCCACAATATCCTTTCGTATAGCCGAACCTATCTTTATATTATGATGTTTCTCGTACTGCGATTTAAGACCTTGCATTATCTTTAGAACTGTGTCTTTATCCGGTTCTTCGACAACTATTTGTTGAAATCTGCGAACCAATGTCTTATGCCGTTCCAAATACTTCTGATAATCGCTATATGTCGTTGAACCGATTATTTTTACGCCACGCTCTTCTATATATTTTTTTATCACTCCTACAATATCAGCCCCACTATCATTGTTATTGCCCAACGACAATAGCAAATGAATGTCGTCGATAAACATCACCGCATTTTTTCGACGACACAACAATTCAAAAGCTCTCGACAATCGCCGTTCGGCCTCACCTCTATATTGTGCACCCGCAATAATGTGTGCCATTTGCAGCTGATATATCTTACACTTATTCAATCGCTCCGGCACATTGGCCTTCTTTAAATATGACGCCACTCCATATATGAGTGCTGTTTTCCCAACTCCTGACTCTCCAACATAGAGCACGCTGTTGCAATCTTTTCTACACAATACTTCCAACGTATCTTCTATCTCTTTATCTCGACCTATTGTTTTTTTGTTTCTCAGATGTTCAGATATGCAATATAGATATGTTTTCACATCTTCTATGTCTTGGTCAAATTCTGCATCTTCGTCTATCTCGTCTTCAAGTTCTGCATCAACAGACTCATTTACAACTATCTCCAAATGATGTTTGAGCAAATCTATCATATCTGAAGTCGTTTTTCCCGAACCATCTTCCAACCTATGCACATAGTCTTTATCTTGACTTCGCATCAACCTTTCCCATTGCTCCATCGTTACTTCATTGAGCATAAGTTGTAAAGATGAGTTTTTAAGTGTCAACATTGATAGTAAGACATCTAAAATTGACACCGGTGCTCCGCCATGCATTCTGCTGGTAAAAAAGGCTTTTCCTAAAACTTCATGCGCCTGCATTGACAATTCTGGAGTAAATACCATGTGTTCAGGCACTTTCTCCATTGTCTCTAGCACTTGGTCTATCTGCATCATCATCAATTCGGCATCTCCTATCATATTGAACACACCTCTAAGTTCCGTCTGCATAAGAAGACTCCTAAAGAAATGTTCCGGTGTGACATATTCATGACGCATCTTCAGAGCCATCTGAAGTGCCAATCGCATCATTTCCGATATTGGTTTTGTATATTGCATTGTTATTCTTCTGTTTCTTTTACTAATACTTCCAACGGAAAACCGTTTTCTTCCGCCATTTTATCTACTTTATTTTTCTTGGTCATCGCTATATCATAGCTATACGTACCCACCACAGCTTTCCCATCGTTATGAACTTTCATCATCAACTCAAAAGCCTCTTCTTTCGTCTTGTAAAACACTTTCTCTAATACGTATGTGACAAAATCCATTGTCGTAACATTATCATTCAGAAATATTACGTCAAATTTCTTGGGTTCTTCGTTTTTATAGATTAACCCGTTTTGTCTTCTTTCTTCCAACTGATTCATTTTACTGCTGAAATATTGTTGTCTTAAACTGTTCTAATATATCATTTGTCAATCCTCTATTGCTATATCTAACTTTGTCTATTCCATGCAAAACATGCAATCCTATAGAGCTATCCAACACAAACGCTCCCAATGATTTATCAATCATGTCGTTTGTTATACCCATTACACTATTAACTTTGTATTTTAGTTTGTATAATGTATAATCCAATTTTTCCATCAACGCATCATTATAGGCTCCGCCTTCTGTTTTAACGGCTATGATTGATGCACCGACGTCTTCTTTTGCTATGAGGAACAAGTTGCCTCTCGTTGTTCTTATTATATCTTTATTTTCATTTATTATACATGCTCCCCAATAACCTTCTGATTTGACTGCCATGTCTGCCATAGATTCTACGACATTAGACATTTTGATGTTTATCCATTTGCTTTTAGACACAACACCTTCTGTATATGTTTTTAGTATCTTTTTGCTATACTCTTCGTTGTATGGCAATTTATTCATCTTGGTTTGAGTTATAAGCCAACATACTTGATTTACTGACGTTGATGTTTTGTACCAACAATATATGTCAAGACGCGAGAACGTCGGGTATTTGTTTTTATAACACAGCAACTCAACGTTTCTTTTAAACTCGTCAAACATTACAAAATTTCCTAATCCGAAACCCATTTGTTTCATGTTCTGGTATAGGTTTTTGAAATGTGTATCAGCCATTATCATGTTCACTCCCGAACATAATACACTATCTCTCAGACAAATCCCATGTACAAAAACAGAAGATGCTATATCCGAACACATGACGTTCAACGACAGTATCTCTCCATTATATATAACAAAAGGAGATAAATATTCTTTCTCTTCTTTTATTTCTTCAATGTCGTCTACCAAATCCATCTCTATCATTTCTCATGTTTCGAATCGGTTACACCTGCGTCTTGTTCATTCTGAATAAAACAGCAAAGTCAACGGATTACCTTTGTAGCTTTCCGTTGACTCTACTTTATTGTTTTTGACTTCGAAGCCGTTTGGAACTGATTATCAAATTGTTTGATTTACAGCTCAAGATTCTGAGTCTCAATGAGTTTTTTACACTTGTTCAAAGGTACTTACTCCGGCTGTAGCCATCTTTCTATCTACTTTCTTAACTAAGCCTTGAAGCACTGCTCCAGGGCCAACCTCTGTAAAGTTGTCAACACCATTAGCTATCATGTTATTAACGGTCTGAGTCCACTTCACTGCTCCTGTAAGCTGTGCAACGAGGTTTTTCTTTATTTCTGCCGGGTCAGTAACCGGTGAAGCTACGACATTCTGATATATTGGGCATATCGGTGACTTTATCTCTGTCTTCTCTATTGCCTCTGCCAACTCTGCTCGTGCCGGTTCCATAAATGGCGAATGGAATGCGCCACTTACCGACAACTTCAATGCTCGTTTTGCACCTTTCTCTGTCAACTGCTCACATGCTGCATCTATACCGGCTATCGAACCAGATATCACTAATTGTCCAGGACAATTGTAGTTTGCCGGCACAACGCCATCTATTCCGGCACACACCTCTTCTACTACCGAATCTTCCAAACCCAAGATGGCGGCCATTGTTGACGGCTCTTTCTCACACGCTTTCTGCATTGCCATAGCCCTCTTTGCCACCAAGCGCAAACCATCTTCAAACGACATTGCTCCGGCTGCCACCAATGCTGAAAACTCTCCTAATGAGTGTCCTGCAACCACGTCAGGCTGAAACTTTTCACCCATTACTTTTGCCAATATCACCGAGTGTAAAAAGATAGCAGGCTGTGTTACTTTCGTCTGTTTCAAATCCTCATCTGTTCCGGCAAACATCAAGTCTGTTATATTAAATCCTAATATCTCATTAGCTTTGTCAAACAGAGCTTTGGCTTCCGCCGAATTTTCATACAAGTCTTTGCCCATTCCTACATATTGAGCACCTTGACCGGGAAAAACAAATGCCTTCATTTCTTATTACGTTTTAATTTGATTTTATCTTATTTCTCTTTGTGTGCGTTTTTACCACACGACGCACAAAGATAGTATTTTTTTATTATTCGACAATCTCTCTGTATTTTGCCTTTCGCTTCTTTTATCTTATTTTCCTTATCACATTCAACTCTGTAACAACGCCTTCACTTCTCTCAAAAACAAATACTCTCTTAAAACGACTGCTGTATCTGTGCTTCAATGCTCTTTTGACAACTACCGGATCATATTGACTTGACATCAAAAAACTATTCTGTATAATGAGTAACCACTGTTCGTCGCATGTATTGTCATACTTCAGCATCTTATTGTTCTTATCGTCTATCCTTTGCGCTATGCTCTCCACCGACAGTGGTTTTACTCTCGTTGATATACTCGCATACCATAATGCCTCTTCCATACGCCCGGTGACATTCGTAATATGAATGGCTTCTATAGCTTTAGGTAAATTCAAGTCTCCATATTTCGACAGGCGGTCAACTATATATTTCTTTCCTGTTGCCTCCGGTAAGTTGTCCTCCACTATCTTTGCTATCGACTCAGAATGTCCTGTTCGCAAAAGATCTGCATCGTCACTCTCCGGTGATACAACAATATCTGGTGCTATAACATCTGAAAAATGCACATCTACGACTAATGTCAATTCGTGCTTCTTTTCATATATCGACTGCGCTCGCAACATTATGTCACTCAAAAAGTCCTCATGCGCTCGCATGTTAAACTCTTTGTCGCGACGCTCATATTTCAACTCTGTAAGCTCTATGCCTATCTTCTTTTGCTCTGTAGTGACGATAAAATCAGGACACTCCGACTTTTCCACTTTCCCGATAGGAAAGCAACTGCAGTTTTCCGCAAAGAGGTTCATTATTGTCCACTCTCTACGTTCTTTTTTTGCCTGATTGTTGTGTATCATCACCATAATTGATATTGACGCCTTTATTGCTTAATTTCCATGACTATTCTATAAGTTCGCCGACTAGGTCATACTCCTCCGCCATGGTAATCTTAACGTCATAAAAGCCTCCTATCTCCAATTCTTTATCCGTCTCAATTACAACTTCCGGATCTACTTCCGGCGAGTCATATTCACTTCGTCCTACATACACGTCTCCCTCTTCTCTGTCTATTATGACTCTAATGACTTGTCCTACTTTGGTCTGATTTATCTCTGTGCTTATTCCGCTTTGCAACTCCATTATCATGTTTGCTCTGCGCTGCTTTTCCTCTTCCGGTATGTCATCTTTGTAGTGACGCCAACTATATGTATCTTCTTCGTGAGAATAAGGAAAGACGCCCAATCTTTCAAAACGCATCTCTCGCACAAAGTCCATCATCTCCTCAAAGTCCTCTTCAGTCTCTCCCGGATGACCTGTTATCAGTGTTGTACGAATATGTATGCCGGGCACTTTGCTACGTATCTCATTCAACAATGCTTTTGCTTCGGCCTTTGTCGTCTTACGCAACATTTTCTTCAACATACTATCCGATGCATGTTGCAAAGCTAAATCTAAATATGAACACACCTTCGGATTCTCCGCCATAACACGCAAGATATCATAAGGAAACTCCGTCGGATATGCATAATGAAGTCGTACCCACTCTATACCTTCTATCTCCGTAAGACGTTGTGTCAGTTCTGCCAATCGGCTCTCTCCGTAATTATCCAACCCGTACGACGACAAATCCTGCGCTATGACTTGTAATTCCTTGACTCCCTTATCTCTCAACATCTGAGCCTCTGAGATAATATCCTCCATATCACGGCTCTTATAACGTCCAGTGATAAGCGGAATAGCACAATACGAACACATTCTATTGCATCCTTCCGAAATCTTCAAATATGCATAGTGTTTTGGTGTGGTGAGCACTCTGTCATTACAAATGCATTTACCCCGCTCAAGTTTTAGCTCATCGACAATCCCTTCCCAATCGTATTTGCCATAAAACTTATCCACTTCAGGAATAGCCTCTTTCAACTCTTCCGGATAACGTTGCGAAAGACAACCCATGACATACAAACGCTTCACTCGTCCTTCTTTCTTAGCCTCCGCAAACTGCAATATGGTATCTATCGACTCCTCTTTGGCATCGCCAATAAAACCACACGTATTTATTATTACAACCTCTCCTTTTGGCTCCGATGAGTCATGTACCACCTCTATGCCATGAACTCTCAATTGCGCCATCAGTTTCTCGCTGTCAACAAGGTTCTTCGAACACCCCAACGAGACGACATCTATTCTCTTTATCTTTCGTGGCTTCATATCTAACTGAACAGCGAGTCAACAAACGCCTTCTTGTCAAACAGTTGCAAATCTTCTATTCCTTCACCTATTCCTATGTACTTCACAGGTATATTTAACTGATCCGACACTCCTATCACTACTCCGCCTTTAGCTGTTCCGTCCAATTTCGTTATGGCCAAAGCCGTAACCTCTGTTGCTTTTGAGAACTGTTTCGCTTGTTCAAAAGCATTTTGACCTGTTGAACCGTCCAATACCAAAAGAACCTCGTTAGGTGCTCCCGGAACAACCTTCTGCATAACGTTCTTTATCTTCGAAAGTTCGTTCATAAGGTTTATCTTATTATGCAAACGCCCTGCTGTATCTATTATTACGACATCTGCGCCTTGAGCTTTTGCTGATGAGAGTGTGTCAAACGCCACCGATGCAGGATCTGAACCCATCTGCTGTTTCACTATTGGAACATTGACTCTCTCCGCCCATACACATAGCTGTTCAATAGCCGCAGCACGGAATGTATCTGCCGCACCCAAAACAACTTTCTTGCCGGCTTTGGTGAAACGATATGCCAACTTGCCTATCGTCGTTGTTTTTCCAACACCATTGACACCTACTACCATTATAACATACGGCAGACCATTATTCGGAATATCAATATCCTCCACCGAACTCTTCTCGTTTTCTGCCAACAAGGCAGCTATCTCCTCGCGCAATATGATATTCAACTCATCAGTTCCCTGATACTTGTCGCGCTGTACTCTTTGCTGTATGCGATCTATTATCTTCAACGTGGTATCAACACCGACATCCGAAGTAATGAGTATCTCCTCCAACTCATCTAAGACATCTTCATCAACCTTGCCTTTGCCTCCCAATAAACGTCCTAATTTTTTAAATAGACTCTCTTTTGTCTTAAACAAACCTTTATCAAGGCTATCTTTCTTCTCTTTGTTGAAAAATCCAAACAATCCCATATTTTCTATAATTGCTCTATTTATTTTCTGCGAAAATAATCATTTTTTATTTCATTCTCACTGCTTTAATATTCTTTGTCTAAAAAATAGACAATTTTCAGAAAATAACAACATCTTTTCTCTTTATCAGCCTGCTCGGCCTCACATTAGTTCTATGCTACTTGCCTACTCTTTATCAACTCTTTCTCCGCTGTAGATCTGTTGTAGGTTCGCTATGTGTTCGACTTTTTGCAATAAATATCGAATGCATAGCGAAGGATAAACAAAGCAAAAACGAAGGAATATCGAAAGATTCACATCTTTTTATGCTCGGGAGAGACACACCGAGGGCGTGTCTTATAGGTCGGAATTAATCTTGTTCTCTGCCCTCATCATCTATCAAAACTCATATACATACATATAATTGTGTTAAGTAAGTTAAGATGGTTAAGACTTGAACTGATGTATGGGCGAAAAAATTCTCAATCGTGATAAAAAAAACATTTTTTCATGAATGAGATAAAATAAGCCCTAAAAACAGCAGTAATCTCTCCACATTAACATTATTAACTTTCTTAACACGTTAATTTCAGTAATATCTACCCCCATTTTTATACCCATAATGAGGGCGTCAGCTCTCATCTACAGAGCATAAAGTGTTAGTATATCAGTTAGTTACATATTCTATAGATGCTATTATGTAAGACATAATATTGTAGAAAGGATATTATTTAGTATATCGCGTGCGATAGATACTGTAGTTTTAACACATTTTCGAACATAATATGTACGACAGATTACAGCCTATATGGAGAGATTAATTGAGTTAAGAAAGTTAAGATTTGCATAATGTGTTAATATACAACTATTAACGCCTTAACTCTATAGTATATCAGTAAAAAAAAACTTGTATTTAAGATCATAAGTTCAACCTACGCCATTACAATTTGGCGAATTCACGTTAGCTTTATATTAATTTATTGGGTTATATTTCCTTGTTGATGGTTCTTATCCAAAAACCTTATCAAATAGGTTGGGCAAGTTGTTTTAGAGTAAAAAAAGACTTATCGACATCGCGTCGACAAGTCTTTATATTGTGTTTGAAAAAATATCCTGTGTTTGAAAAAATGATTATTCGGCTACCACATCGAATGTGATATCAACCTTTACCTCACGATGAAGTTTAATAGTAGCAGAATAGCTGCCAAGATCTTTGATTGCCTCATCTTTGATAAGGATAATCTTACGATCGATATCAAAGCCTGCATTTTTAAGAGCCTCAGCAATCTGAATAGTATTAACCGAACCAAAGATCTTACCTGTAGTACTTGCCTTAGCACCGATAGTAAGGTTAAGACCCTCCATCTTAGCTGCAAGCTCAACAGCATCTTGCTTAATCTTCTCAAGCTTATGAGCGCGCTGCTTCATGTTCTCAGCAAGCACTTTCTTAGCTGAAGGAGTTGCCAAAACAGCAATACCCTGTGGAATAAGATAGTTACGACCATATCCTGGCTTAACATCGATAATCTCATCCTTGTGGCCCAACTTCGCCACGTCTGTCTTCAATATTACTTCCATTGTAATTCCTCCTTCTTTAATTATTTCATCAAATCGGTTACATATGGAAGCAATGCCAAATGACGTGCTCTCTTAACCGCCTTAGCTACCTTACGCTGGAACTTGAGTGATGTACCTGTAATACGACGTGGCAATATCTTACCCTGCTCGTTAAGGAACTTCTTCAAGAACTCAGGGTTCTTGTAGTCTACATACTTAATACCGCTCTTCTTAAAACGGCAATACTTCTTCTTCTTAATCTCCACTGTTGGAGGAGTAAGATACCTGATTTCTGATGGAGTCTGTGACATAGCTTAATTCTCCTTTGCTTCTGGTTTAACTGCGTTTCTTCTTGTCTCACTGTACTTAACGGCATACTTCTCCATCTTGAATGTCAAGAATCGAAGCAAACGCTCGTCGCGACGATAAGCAGTCTCCAACTTATCTATAAAAGATGGTTCTGCTTTGAATTCAAACAAGTTATAAAAACCTGTTGTCTTCTTCTGAATAGGGTAAGCCAACTTACGTAAGCCCCACGCCTCTTCGTTTACCATCTCGCCTCCATTTTCAAGAATAAGATCCTTGAACTTTTTTACCGCTTCCTTCATCTGATCATCAGACAAAACGGGAGTCAAAATGAAAACGGTTTCATACTGGTTCAACATACGTTTATCTTTTAAATTGTTTATAAATCGGGCGCAAATATAGAACTTTTTTTTTTGCCAAACAACTATTCCCACTCCTATTTACACCTTAAGACGTTAAATGTTCATAATTTTCACCCTCATAACTACCTCTAATTCCTAATTGTTCACTCCTAATTGCCAATCCATAATTCCTAATTGAAAACAACTCCTAATAGAACCTGTTCCCAATTATTTTTTTTACTATACTCTCGACATTTTGGCTAAAAGACGAATGTTTGACATATCGTCACAATGGACTCACCATACCAACAACATATCAACAACTTCTCAACACCACCACTTCATTCCTCTATCACAACACATCATCATACCTCTAACTGTCTAAATATCAATTCTATCAAACAAACATACATTCTCACAAACAAAAATATCACATATTTAGCCCTATATTTAATATATCTTTGCCATCGATGATTTACCACTTCAACAACAACAGCATCCTTATCGACTCCCTACGTCGCAAATGGAGAAAAAGCAAACAGTATACCGTACGTGTGACCAACTCCGGAACTGTCTGCGTGATACGTATGCCTCTACATAAAGACACTAAGACAGAGGCTCAACTCAAATGCAGAGAGCGTTTCACTAAAGCTCAAAGCCTTATGCTTGAGGCTATTAAGAACAAAAAGAGATTGCACTTCTTCCAAAAGAGAAGATTACGCCTTAATTACAAAACGCTCAGAGGGTGCATGCTATCATACTATATCGACCAACTCATCTCTCAAGAAAAACACGAGATGCAAAATGCCATTGCCAAAAAGATGACATCTGCTCTTTCTTCTGTAGAGACTTATACTTGTAAGCACCTCTCATTTGATAGCTCTTGCTCTCCTGACAACGAAACATCTTACACCAAACAAACTCATTCTAATACACTATCATTCAACTCTTCACAACATCTCAATAACACAGATACCACACCGCACCACGACAACTCCGACGACGGATAAATACCCACTCCTACACTTTGTATCTGCAGAAAACGTTTTGCACCTAAGTCATACAACGTGTATATAACTCCTACCCAATTACACCATATCTTCTCAAACAACAACAAATCAAACTCTTGCAACACATCGCAAGTCGGTATTTTATACCCTAAAGCAAACATTATCGCTCCATATCGTATACTATATCGTATATTCTATGTATATTTGTTGTTGATAAATTAAGAACACAACATGTTTTCAAAGCAAGAGATGAAAGATTTAAGTCTTGCCTTCTGGCATAAGCTCGAAAGCAAGACACGACGATTACCCGGACAAAACGGACGCGCCAAAGTATGGATTGCCACTCGTACAGGCATTCCACACTTAGACCTACGTTTCGATGTCAACAGACAACATTGTATCGTCGCATTGGAAATACGAAATATGGGCTCCGAAAGCAGTACCGCTCTTTGGGAAAAACTCCTCAGCTGCAAATCTCTCTTCGAAGAGACATACGGCGATACTCTTATATGGGACGAAGCATACCAAAAAGAAGCTGGTGATATTGTTTACAGGGTTTACAAAGAGAGAGATGGTGATATTTACCGTCAGGAGTTGTGGCCTGACATGATTTATTTTCTTATCGACAACATGTTAAAGATGGAGAAGGCTTTTCTCGAGGTTCAAGATTTTCTCCGTCTATTTTAAAAACTCACCCTATTAGGCCATGTTATTCAAAGAGTTGATACAAAAATTCATCCTCAAAGCAAAAGATCTGCACGACAAGTCAATTCATACGTTTAGACATTATCGTTATGAGTTGTTTTTGCTGATGCAACATGTCGGCAATTGGTATCGCAATAGCATTGACACTCTGACGGTGCTGTTAAGTTTGTTTTGTATTGGCAATATAATTTGGCAAGTAGGTTTCGAATCATCAACAGAAAATATTCAGTGGTTGTTAAATGCCAATATATACGCCATTGTAGCCTTTGCTGTAATACAAGTCTTGTACCTACTTACGTATTATCGTTCTTCACACAAGGCTCCGATATCCGAACTAATATACGCCGTTCTCACTTGGATATATTTATGGTTTCTGACTTCTGATAGTGCTCCCTATCAAGAAATCACACGTCACCGTTTTTTCATCACAACCGTTGTTGGCATTCTCTCGGTCTACGAGGTGTCCAAACTTGGAATTTCGGTGTTAAGCAAAAAGATAAGTCCTTTAGCTATTTTTGCATTGAGTTTTGTTTTTATAATCGGCATAGGCACAGGTTTATTGCTGATGCCCAGATGTAGTTTTGAAGGTCTGACATTTTTAGAAGCTTTATTCACATCGACATCTGCAGTATGTGTTTCGGGTCTATCTATTCTTAACATTGCTGAGACCCTCACTCCTTTTGGTCAAACCATCATTCTGCTACTGATTCAAGTCGGAGGCATAGGCATTATGACTTTCACATGTTTCTTTGCATTATCCGTAACCGGCAAGACCTCTTTCCAACACAGAATTGTCATAAAGGAACTTATAAGTGCTGAAAGTGTAACAGATATTTTTACTACTCTCAAACGCATTATCGTTGTCACTCTTTGTATAGAGTCGATAAGTGCATGGATAATATTCGAACAACTCACAAGTCACCCTTCTCACATGGAGGTGTCGTTGCAAACTATGTTTACAGCAGTTTTTCATGCTATATCAGCCTTTTGCAATGCCGGTTTTTCTAATCTATCCTTAGGACTTAGCGAGCCCATATTGGCAAACAACAGACCTCTGATTTGGGTTATTTGTCTGACGGTATTCCTCGGAGGTGCGGGTTTCCCCATACAATCGAGCGTCATAGACTGGACAAAACATCACATCAAGAAAATATATTATCGTTTGACATCAAAAAAAGATAAACATATTTTTCAGTCGCGTCTCATTAATGCCAATATACGCATCATCTTCCTAACACACTTACTATTATTACTATCTGGTGTTGTACTTTTCTTCATAACCGAATACAACAACAAAGCATCAGACAGTTCGATTTTCTCTTCCCTTACCGATGCCTTAGTGATATCCACCATGACACGTACTGCTGGATTTAACACTGTCGATTTATGCGGACTCATGCCTTTAACATTGCTTTTTGCCACTATTTTTATGTGGATAGGCTGTGCACCTCTCTCTACAGGCGGAGGAATAAAGACTAGTACTTTTGCTCTGGCAGTTCTCAATCTCAAAAGAATACTATGCCGATGTGACAACATTGAGATATACAATCGTCGTGTATCGCCTCAGTCCATCGACAAAGCTTTTGCCGTGATATTCCTCTCTCTCATGTTTATCGCAACAACGACAATAGCTCTTAAAATATGCGAACCACACCTACCTCTGAATAAACTCTTCTTTGAATCGGTATCTGCCATTTGTACTTCGGGAATGACATTAAACATAACACCACAATTATCTTCCATATCTCATGTAATATTAATAATAGCCATGTTTGTAGGCAGAATTGGAATATTATCCTTCCTTATAATGTTTATTTCGCCCGCTGAAAAGCAACATTACAAATACCCTTACGAAAACATAATGATATAAAAGCAATATAGAATATGAAGTATATAATCATTGGTTTGGGCAATTTTGGACTCAGTCTTGGCAAGCAGTTATGCCAACAAGGTCACGAAGTAATAGGAATAGACTCTCGAGAGAGCATTACAGAAGAATACAAGGATATTCTGACAACAACAGTATGTCTGAACTCTACAGAAGAGACTGCTCTGCGTTCGCAACCCATACAAGAGGCGGATGCCATTATCGTAGCTATAGGAGAAGACTGGGCATCGTCTGTTCAGACTACGGCGATACTAAAAGAAATGGGAGCAAAGAGAATCATTGGTCGTTCTTTGTCCGCTCTTCACACAAAGATTTTGAAGGGATTGGAGATAGAGGAGATAATAAATCCCGAGGAAGAAGCGGCTCATATCATATCAAATCATATCATTTCCAAAAATGTTAAACAAACGCTTTCTCTGACCGATGAATACTCCATAAATGAGATTGTCATACCGACAATGTTTGTTGGACAAACAACAGAAGATATTGATTTAAAAAAGGATTTCGACCTAAACCTCATTGCTGTCATGCGTCAACGTCTGACAAAGACTGCTTTTGGCGTTTCAAATGTTGAATGGGAGATATGGAACGACTTTGCTTCTCCATATACCTTTTCCTCTAACGACCACATCGTTGTTCACGGGCACAAAAAGCAGATTAGCAAATTATTACAAATAATAAAATAACATCTACTATTATGCCGTTAAATCTTAATAACATCGTTTTACTTATCATTATTGGCTATTTGCTAATAATGAATATCGTGACTTTTTTCATATACAAAGCAGACAAGAAAAAAGCTCAAAAAGGTACATGGAGAACCCCCGAAAGCACTCTCATATTGTTGGCTTTCGTCGGTGGAAGTGTTGGTGCTGCATGTGCAATGAAGTTTTTACGACACAAGACAAAACATGTCAAGTTTCTGATATGTATTCCTCTTGCTCTTTTACTTCATCTTGCCATTGCCATCTATTGGAAATTTTGGATATAAATATTCGTCAACCAAAAAGAGGGAACTCATATAATATGCGGTTCCTTCTTTTTGATATCGTTTTAGCTTAAACTCTTAAAAATACTGTTCTAAGTATTTAGCCAATTCATCACCCATTTTCGCATGTTGCTCTACTGATGGATGATAGTCCGCTCCTGTGCACTCACCTTGCAACGACATATCGAAACGGTGAATCTTATCATCACCCGAAGCATTAAACTTGCCAACTACTTCGTCCAAACACATCTTCACATCTTCAAGGTCTTTTCCCTGCATCATTATTCCGGTCAACATAACGATGTGCGCCTGCGGATAATATCCTCTTAAACGCTGAACGAACTCTGAGTATGCGTTTTTCATCTTGTCTGTGTCGTAAGTTTCCAAACTTGTGTCGTTGGTTCCTAAGTTAACACACACGACATGAGGCGTATAACGTGAAAAATCCCAACGAAGTGTCGAATCCATAAAGAGAGTCTGTTCGTACATCTGCGGCATGGTATAACGGTCGCTTCCCTCAGGTTTATCGCCATAATTGCGATAAATACCTATTCCCGAACGTGCAACGACAAGATGTTGAGCTTTTAACAAACGAGCTGCTCTATTGGCATACGTGTAGTAGTGATTCTCCGTCTCGTATGAGAAATGCTCCTTATTTGTAGGTGCTTCACAGCCATAACCACATGTTATAGAATTGCCGATAAACTCTATTTTCCTTTCCGGATATTTTGTAGCCTGTTGTACTTCTCCATCTATATAGAATCCCTTAACGGCTGGCTTTAGTTCATAACCCTCTACGACGTACATTATGCGCACTGTATGTCTGCCGTAATTAAGCGAATCAGCTAACACTACAAGTGTGTCCGACTGAGAGAAGTTAATTTTAAACGCCTCTTCATCGTCTATCTCAACCATAAAAAATCCACTTCCTCTTTTTGCTTCCATAGCTATCGATGAACCTATGAAATCCACCGTCATTGACACTCCCGGATATGTAAAACGCACCATCTCCGGATCGTCAAAACTAACACGTCCCATATACTCTATCCTACTGTCTGACGCACTCAAAAAGACTTGCTTTTTCTCGTTCTGACAACTCGTAAAGAGTGCCAACGTCAAGCTTACAACTAATAATATTCTTTTCATTTGCTAATAATTTATTGTGTTTATCTAACTTTGCAAAGTTAATCATTATTATCTATACATCATGCTTAATGCCAAAGAAGAAGCATTTATTAAGGAACACATCAACGATGATATACGACATCTTGCTCTCTCTATGAAACAGCACGATAATATCCGCAAGGAGTTTGTATTGCAACAGATAGCAGGGCGACAGGTCATAAAGCATAAAGTTCCATCGTGGCTCAACATCGAAGGTCTCATCTTTCCTCAACAACTATCTTTGGAACAATGTTCTTCGGAGGCTACGGCGTTATATAAGGCGCGTCTTGCCGGCAGCGGACATACAATGATTGACATGACAGGCGGTTTTGGTGTTGATTTCATCTTTATGTCGGCAGGATATGACAATGGAATCTATATCGAGCAGTCCGCCACTCTTTGCGACATTGCCAAGCACAATTTCAAACTTCTACGAGATAAAACCTCGTCTGTCATCTGCAATGATGGCGTAAAATATATACAACAGATGACCGATACCGTCGACCTCGTTTATCTCGACCCTGCCCGTAGAGATATAAATGGCGGCAAGGTCGTCAGAATATCCGATTGTACACCAAATCTCTCGTCCATAGAAAAGAGTCTTGTTGCAAAAAGCAAAAGAGTCATTGCCAAATTGTCGCCTATGCTTGACATCAATGACACTCTTTCGCGTCTGTCATATATCAAAGAGGTTCATATCGTCTCTTCCGACAACGAATGTAAAGAGCTTCTCCTTGTAATGGACAGTCAATCAAACAACGATGTGACGATACACACAGCAAACATCTTTGCCGGAGGTATTCAGTCTTTCACTTACGCCTTGGAAGACAATGCCGTCGACGACGTTTCATTCACCACCGATACATGCCAATATCTATACGAGCCTAATAGTTCAATCATGAAGGCCGGTGGCTTTAAAATAATAGCATCTCGTTTCAATGTAAAGAAGTTACACCCAAACAGCCATCTTTACACCGACGACACTTTGATAGGCTCTTTCCCGGGCAGACGTTTCGCCATAATAAAGACATTAGGATTCTCAAAGTCCGAATTATCTTCTTTACAAAAGGAATTCCCTCGTGCCAATATCGCTGTCAGGAACTTTCCACTGCGAGCCGAAGAACTTAGAAAAAAACTCAAAATTAAAGACGGAGGTGATATTTACATTTTTGCTTCTACTCTCTACAACGACAAACATGTGTTGATAGTCTGCAAGAAAGCATAAAAAAAGGGAATGAGTTTCCACCCATTCCTTGTCATTTCATATTTTACCAAGTATTATTTCTTATTCATCAGCAGACAATCGGCTATCACCATTGCTGCCATAGCTTCTACTATTGGCACTGCTCTGGGTACAACACACGGGTCATGACGCCCTTTGACTTTTGTCTTAACTTCTTCATGATTAGCATTGATAGTCGGTTGCTCCATGAGTATCGTTGCTGTTGGTTTAAACGCCACATTGAAGTAAATATCCTCGCCATTAGAGATGCCACCTTGTATACCTCCGCTATTATTGGTTCGTGTACGCACTCTGTCTCCGTCGAGATAAAAGATATCGTTATGCTCCGAACCACGCATTGTACTTCCTTCAAAGCCCGATCCGTATTCAAATCCTTTCACGGCATTTATACTCAACATAGCATGTGCCAATAGAGCTTGTAGCTTATCGAAACATGGCTCACCCAAACCAACCGGCACTCCCTTGATGACACATGTCACTACTCCGCCTATAGAGTCCTTCTCATTACGCACCGTCTCTATTACCTCTATCATCTTTTGAGCCACAGCTTCATCAGGACATCTTACAATATTAGTCTCTATCTTTGACAAATCGAGATTCTCATATCCTTTTTCAACAGAGACATCTCCGATTCTACTCGTATAAGCCACTATGCTGACACCCTGATCTCTAAGCATCAACTTTGCCAAAGCACCGCCTACAACACGAGCTACTGTTTCTCGTGCCGACGAACGCCCTCCACCTCTGTGGTCTCTTATGCCATACTTCATGGCATACGTATAGTCTGCATGTGACGGGCGATATATATCTATGATGTTATCATAGTCCGATGATTTCTGATTTGTATTCTCAACCATAAAGCCTATCGGTGTACCCGTTGCTTTTCCTCCAAAAACTCCGCTCAACAACTTCACCTTGTCTTTCTCGTCTCGAGGTGTCGTTATTGCAGATTGTCCAGGTCGACGTCTATCCAACTCACTCTGTATAAAGTCAATATCTATGAGCGTACCCGACTTCATGCCATCAACAACACCACCCACAGCCTCGCCATGACTCTCTCCAAAAGTACTTAATCTGAAAGCCGTCCCAAATATATTGCCTGCCATGATTTCAGAAGTTACTTAATTACTTATCGCTTTTCTATAATAACAAATGTCCAAAGCAACATTATCAACGTTGTCTATAGAAGCATTAATGACAATGTCCGCATCCGCAACCGCATTCTTCATCATCATGACCACCACAGCCTCCGCCACAGCTACCACAACTACCTCCACATGTTGCACTTACAAGTTCCTCTGCAGTAGCTTCTCTTACCTCTATTATTTGTCCGGAAAAATAGAGGTCTTCTCCAGCCAAAGGATGATTAAAATCCATCTTCACAGTGTCATCTGTCACCTCCAATACAAGACCTTCAAGACGTTGTCCGCCCTGACCCATCATGGGTATTCTGTTGCCAACTTGTATAAGGTCGTCTCTCAACTCTCCATTTATGACAAATATGTTCTTCGGTATGTCAACCATAGCCTGTGGATCTACTTCTCCATACGCATCACTACATGGAATATCAAAAGCAAACTTGTCTCCTACCGACAATCCTTCTATTTTGGCTTCAAACATCGGCATCATGTGTCCGCTTCCAAACACAAACTTAAGAGCTTCCGATTCTCCAACTTTTTCTACTATTGATCCGTTTGCACCATCTGTACGTAATTCGTAAGTAAGTACAACATAGGTGTTTTGTTCTATTTTCATATACTTTACTATTATGTTTTTCTACTATGTTTTTGATGTGAACAGACTTAATTTCCCATCTTATCCACTCTATTATGCCGGCAAAATTACACAAAAAAGGTTATAGCGCAAAATAACACTACAACCCTCATTTATGATTTAGAATTCTTTAGAACTCCAATACTTCGTCAAAATACTATTTCTCTATATCTAATATCTTGTCTATCTTCATAAGAGCCAAAAGTTTTGCCACTTCGCCTCTAACATTGCGCAATGTAAACTTACGATCTTTCTCTCTCGAAGCCTTGACTCCACTTATCAGCACACTGATACCTGTACTGTCAATAAACTTAATATTTCCCAAGTCAAGTACAACATCACACGTAGTATTAGAGAACTGCTCCATAAGCACTCCTTTCAATTCTCCAGCATTGACTACTGTAACTCTATCAACCTCCGTTGGCATTACAACAACCAAGGAACCAATCATTTCTACTTTTACCATTTGATATAAATTAGAATCGTTCTTCGTTTTATCTTCACTAAAAGACATCACCCGACGACTATCCGCATAGCTCTTCCAAGTCCGACTTTGCCTTTTCGGACTGCAATATATAAAAAAAGATTAAATCATGTATACTTTTTTTCGATTTATTATCATAAACCCATTTCATTATCTTCTCTGATGTCTTTTTAATCTGCAAATTATAATCATCTGCTTTTTGTCCATCGACTATATGTTTTTCGACACACAACAACTTACACATCATCTCCAACTTCTTCATCGCAACAGCCAATTCGTCCATACCTAAAGAGGATATTGACGCCTTTGCTTTATGCGCCAATGCTGCCATAGAGTACCAATCTTCCGTCTCATACATCTTCTCAAAGCCTTCTCTAAATTCATCTAACTGCTCCTTGAAGATTCCCAACAATGAGGATTTTAATTCCTCATCACCATCTGATACAGAGTCAATATATGTCATATTTAACACTTCCATCTCATACCTGATTTATATGCATACACGTTCATTTTGGCACAAAATTTTGCGCAAATTGATTATACCATATCTAAATCTACCCAATGCGGTGTTTATGCCTACCTCCGTTTCTTCTGCTATCTCTTTAAAACTCATTCCCGCATAGTGTCGCATAAAAATGACTTGTCGTTGCACTTCCGGCAAGGTCTTAACGATTTCTCCTATCTCTTCCAATCTCTGACTGTTGACAATAGACTCTTCTACACTATTATCCAAAAGTTCTTGTCTCGCTCCTAACAATACATACTGATAATCAGAGGCAACACACATCATTGCCTTCTTCGACTGTCTATATTGATCCATTATCATATTATGCGCTATTCTAACAATCCACGAAAAGAATTTGCCATCTTCATGATATCTTCCGGATAACACCGACAAATAGATCTTAAGACATACATCTTGAAATATATCATCTGCTATATCCGTTCGCTTAACCCTCGCCCGAATGTAAGATTTTAGTTTCTTTTCATATCGCACGATAAGCTCATTCATACATTCCATATACCCCATTGAACACATTTTCAATAGTCGTTCATCAGGGAAGCCTTTGTACTGCTTCATTATTTTAATTTTAAAAATAATGTATTAGTATGTCATGCGCTATCGTTTTTCTTGGTTAATTATTTACTTACTCTTTCGCAAAGGTAGAAACAAATTTAAACAAATCAAAATTTTTAACATTATCTACCCTACAACCTTATCCATGAAAAGCAATGTCATAAAGCCCAACAAAAGTGCGTATGTGGCCATTTTCTGATACCCATGAGCATGTGTCTCAGGTATCATTTCGTCACTTATGACATACAACATTGCACCTCCGGCAAATGCTAACATCGATGGCAACAACAACTCTGACACCGCCCCTAATGCATATCCCAACCATACTCCTACTATCTCTAACATTCCTATACATATAGAAATGAACAATGTTCTCCATCGGCTCACTCCAGCCAACAACAATGGCGATATCACCACCATACCCTCCGGCACATTTTGCAGTGCTATACCCATCGCCACTGACCATGCATCCGATACGTCCTCTCCGTTGAATCCTACACCTACGGCCACACCTTCTGGTAGTTTGTGTATAGCTATTGCCAAGACGAACAACATCACTCTGTTTATCTCACTATTTCCATTATGTTCCTCTGGTTCCAAACCTGTCAGACGATGCAGATGTGGTGTAAGTTTGTCTAAATAGTTTAAAAATATCGCACCTACAAGCACTCCGGCTACTATCTGCCACCATGATGAAGTATCTATCATCTCTGTTGCCGGCAATATAAGCCCACAAACAGAGGCTGCCAACATTACCCCAGCACAATAACCCATTATTGTATCATGCCATTTATGCGACATCTGCTTAAACGTCAATCCTATCAATGAGCCTAACACGGAGGCTCCGCAAAGTCCTATTGCACTAATCCATACTGCCGACATATCTCTATTATCTGTTGTTTTTTATTGCTGTCATGCTACGATATCGATTCCAAACTCGGAACATAGTGTTTCTGTATGGCATCTGCTATATACATTGCCACTTCGACATCGCTAAATCCGACACTTGCTCCGAAGTTGTATAGGAACTCTATCTCTTCTGTAGAAATAGCATTATCCGACATTACAATGCTTATCATATAACCCAACATCGATGTTTTCATTGCCGGATTAAGTTTCATAATGTTCTCTACAGATTCGTTGAACATCTCCCCAACATCACCTTTAGATATCTTGTCCAAATACTGCGATGGGAATATCTTGACATTGGCAAGGTTCTCTATTATTTCTTCAAACTCTCTTTCACTTAGCTTATTGTCGATAGTAGCCGTTATAAGACCAGCCGAAGCTATAAAACGAGCCATCCACTCGTCCAATTCGCTATCTCCGACTTTCAAGAGTATGGAGATCAGGTCATTCATTCCATTCTCAAGTTTTCTCTGAGACTTTGATGTAGCGTATAGGTTAAGAGCTTGTACCCTTATTGGGTTTACAGGATGTGTCGCTCTGCTCAGACCTTTGTCATTCATAAAGTACTCAAGACGTTTATTATTGTCGGCTATAAGCGACTCTATACTGACATTCATCTTATTCAAATCCAACCCCGAAGCCAATTTAAAGAATGCTGTAACACAAACCGATAAATCACGAGTTGCCAAAAATCCATATCTATCAGCCACAAGTTCTGCCAATTGTTCATGTAGTCGTATCTTATGCTGCAACAATACCGGCACTTCCGAATCTTCCGGAAAGACAAAACTTATTAGGCTTCTCAGTTCTGTATCCTTACATATGAGATGTCCCAATTCATGACCTATGACAAATTTCAGTTCATCACGGGTCATCAAGTCAAACAGCGCAGAATTAATATTCACTATATGTGGTTCGTCATCTTCTTCCGATGCCACAGAGAAAGCATTTACGGCTGAGTCTCCTGTGATATAAAAGTCAACATCGTCTCGAAAATCAAGTCTCTCCACAACCTCTTGACACAACGAGTACAAATCTCCGAGTATATTGGCATCTATCTTCATGCTGTGTCCCTCCATCATACTCCTAAAATATGCATCGCGACTCGATATCTTCGTTTTGCGCAATACTTGCTCCACTATATGCCCTTGCAACGCATCATATATTTGGTTGCCTATAGTCTGCTTTAATTCTATGTCAGGTGAAAGTTTATACACCTTAGCTTCTTTCTGTTTATTTATCTCTCTCTTGACACCTTTTATAAAACTGCTTTTCATAATTCTATATTTAGATGTTAAACTCTATTTTAGCAAAGGTATGATTTATTCTCAAGTTGGCAATATTATCACTTCAAAAATTATCATCACTCGACATAACAAGAAAGAGGAATGCATTCCTTACGAACACATTCCTCATCGAAGTTTAAATCTCTTATTGCTTCTATGCTTAAAACATCGTTAGTCTACAGCAATATCTTTATTGACATTCTTACATCCCCAAACTGAATAGTAAAGGATATAAGCAAGCATTGCTATAACAAGCCAATATGATGTCATTGATGATACATTGATAGCTATCTGATGTTGTATAAGAGGCATCACTCCTCCTCCTACTACCATTGTCATAAACAGACCTGATGCGGCTGCTGTATACTTGCCCAAGCCTTCTACTGCAAGGTTAAATATACCACCCCACATAATTGATGTACATATACCACATACGGCTATGAAGATACATTTCGTCGGTATAGCATTGCCATCATAGGCAAATGTCATTGTCTCCGGCAAGAAGATGCCGATAATCAAAAGCAATATAGCCAACGATGATACTACTGTCATCTGTACAGATGTTGAGACTTTTCCCGATATGAAGCTGCTCAAGAAACGTCCGATCATCATAAGGAACCAATATATAGCAGCAAGTGTTCCTCCTACAGCCGAGGCTCCTTCAAAGTCCATTCCCGACAAGTAGAAGTTAAGCTCTGCCGGTATGCCTATCTCTATGCCTACATAGAAGAATATTGCTATGACGCCCAACAGACAATGACGGAACGCTAACGGACTACGTTCATATTTAACATTCTCCTTATTTGCCTCAGGTTCAGGTATCGAAACAAAATAAATAATGAAGAATGATATTGCAAATACCGCCATTCCTATGAAAAGAAGCGGGGCTACATCTGTCATACTTGTCTTTGGTGTAAGTTGTCCTACCAATACTCCTACAAGGAATGGTGTAAGTGTTCCTGTCAAAGAGTTCAACGTTCCTCCGATCTGTATAAACTGATTACCTCTGTTGCCTCCTCCTCCTAAGATGTTAAGCATCGGATTGACAACTGTATTCAACATACATACGCAGAAACCGCAGACAAATGCTCCAAAGAGATATATGATAAGATTGAGTGCTACCGCCTGTCCGTCAACACTGAAACACTTAACATCTGCTCCATAGATACTGCTCAAATACTGTATAGCCAAACCTATAACACCTACTATAAGAGCTATCAATGCCGTCTTCTTATAGCCAAATTTAACAAGCATTTTACCTGCCGGAATACCCATGAAGAGGTATGCCGCAAAGTTCATCATGTTACCCATCATACCCGACCACTCGTAGGTATAACCCCAAATAGTGCCAAATGGTGCCGCCATATTGGTGACGAAAGAAATCATCGCAAAGATGAAACACATCGTCACTATGGCAATCATGTTTCCATTCTTATTTACTGTCGAATTCATTTGTTTTACTTTGTTATGATATTACTAAATAGTTTGTTTAAAATTCTATCTTAACCGCACCTTGAGGACGGATAAAGAGCTTCCAGCACTTACCCTCACCAAAAGCATTTTCTATAGTCTTCACGTATACATCAAGAAGAGCCTCCGGAACGAAAGCTTGGATGGTACCGGCGAAACCACCACCGTGTACACGCCATGCACCTTCATCACCAAGAACAATGTCACTAAGAGCAAGTGCCAAAGAGAGACCCTGCTCCTCTACATTATTTACCGGGTAAACATTCTGATTGTACATATATGAACTTTGACCTGATGCGAGAACCATCTGTAGGAATGATTTGAAATCTCCCTTTTCAAGAGCTGCAACTTGTTCTGCTACACGAGCATTATCACGCTCGAAGTGAATAGCACGTAAGATAGCACGATCGCTAACTTTTCTACGCATCTGAGGTATATTATCTATTACCTGTTCGAGTGTCACCAGACGAAGTACATTCTTACCAAATTGCGCAGCTACTGACTTCATCTCTGTAGGAAGAGAAGCATATTCATCATTAAGATCTGCATGGTTACCTCCTGTGTCTGTGATAACAAGAGCGTATCCTGTCTTTGTAAAGTCAAAGTCTACTTTCTTAACAATAGGTTTTGATGGGTCCTCAAAGTCAATAGTGACCAAGCCACCTACAGAACATGCTGTTTGATCCATTAAGCCACATGGTTTACCAAAGAAGTTGTTTTCAGCATACTGACCTATGATAGCATTTTGTACTGCATCAAGTCTGCCATCATTAAATAGATGACTGATTATTGCTCCAATGAGAACCTCAAATGAAGCTGACGAACTCAAACCTGAGCCTTTAGGTACACCTGAGTCAATGACTGCATCAAAACCTCCTATATTAAAGCCTAACTCCTTCATACGAGCAGATATACCGCGTACAAGAGCAACAGATGTGAAATACTCTGCCTTATTTGGCTCCAAATTGGTTAAGTCCACCTCAAACTGTGGATAACCTGAAGAGAGGATACGCACTGTCATTGTGCCATTTGGCTTAGCAACAGCGATATTATCAAGGTTGACCGCTCCTGCAAGTACACGACCATAATTATGGTCTGTATGGTTTCCTCCTATCTCTGTTCGACCCGGAGAGCTAAACATCTCGGCATCATCGTGTCCAAATGTCGACTTGAACAATGCAACAGTAGCTTCATATCTCTTTGCCTGTGTTGCAATTACAGCCGGTTCATTGCCATAAAGGGCTTTCAATACGTTACCCTTTGCTATAGCGGCTAATAACGTTTCTATTTGCATAGCTTTTTGATTGATTGTTCTTTATATTTATAGAGTTACATTATGTTCTGTTTTGTACTATTATTCTCAGTTGGTAAAGATAAGTAATTATTGTCATTTGTTATACACTCTAAACAAAGCATGTAACACAGCTCAATCCTACACTTCCAATATATATTCATCATTCACAGACTGTTACACATCATGCATTAACAATCTATGACTATTTATTATCTTTTATCACCCCCATTATTATTTTTCATTCTAACAACGTTTTTCCGTTGCTTAACTCCCTACTTGTATGTCTCTATAAGTGACGAGAACTTTTGCAATGTATCTATCGAATCTGCTACTATCGTAATCTTGTCGCCCGCCACCAATACCGTCTCTCCATCAGGCTCTATAAATGTCTTATTTCTCTCTATTAGATTTATCGTCAACCCGTCAGGAAATCCAACTTCTACTATGCTCTTTCCACAACAAAAATGATTTTTATTTATCTCCACGTCCAAGCTTATCATCTTCACTCGCTGTACAAGCGTCTCATCTATCTTCGAGTCAAACTTCATACGCATTGGAGCTTTTAATTTCAATAATTTTGCAACATATGGTATCGTCGTTCCCTGCAATGCAACAGACAATATAGCTATCAACGATGCAAAACTAAATATCAATTCATAATATGGCACTCGAGCATCTACCGCATATATAGCAAATACTATCGACACTGCGCCTCGTAAACCTACCCACGAAATAAACGTTTGCGACTGTATATTAAACCTCGACCTTATCAACAACAGAAAAACAGATATTGGTCGTGCCACCAATAACAAAAACAAAAAAATCAACAATCCCACTCCCAATGAATACCACATCTGACATGGTGATAACAACAATCCTAACGTTATAAACATTATTATCTGCATAAGCCATGCCTGACCATCAAAATGCTTTATAATGCTCTTCTTGTGTACAAAATTGTTGTTTCCCAAAAATATAGCCGCAATATATACCGCCAAAAAGCCGTTCCCATCAAAAAATGTTGCTATCGCATACGTAAATATCGCAAATGCCAACTCCAACACCGAATACAAACCCTGTACATCTAAATGTATCCTATTGGTAACCTTCAACATCATATACCCCATTAGCAAACCAATAAGTATACCTATTGCAAACTGACTGATAAACATCGTAAATCCGTCAAACCATGCATCTTCAAAACTAATCACTCCGTTTGCAACGTCTATCATAAATATAGTCAAGAAAAATGCCATAGGATCATTACTGCCACTCTCCAACTCCAATAACGAACGTATATGCCCCTTAAGCTCTGTTCCCTTGCTGCGCAACACCGAAAAGACTGTAGACGCATCTGTAGATGACACTATACATCCCAACAACAGACAACATGTCATCGGCATAGGTGTTATTGCCCACACAAATATGCCTACCAAACCAGCCGTCAACAACACGCCTATCGTCGACAACAATACCCCTTGCCACAAAACCTTTCTAAATGATGACACATGTGTATCCAAACCTCCCGAAAAAAGAATCAATACCATCGCTATGTTGCCTATAAACTTTGCAACTCCAAAATCCTTAAAATGTATATGTCCAATACCCTCCGAACCTGCCAAAACCCCTACTATCAAAAACAACAACAAAGATGGCACGCCAAACCTATTTGACTTGCTCGCAAACACACTCGCTATAACAAGAAACGAACCTATTAACAATATGTTATCAAAGGTAACTGACATACATTTTTTTACAAAAATAAAAAAAAAAATCAATTTTCATTTGACAACATCTCAAAACTGCCATGACAACACGTCTCATGGGAACACATACGCATATATCCCTAACACCTCCGTGCATCGTCTCTCTGACTGGATAGGCTATGACCATGCGATAGATTATCTCTTTAAGTGCTCTACTATGGAGGAGAAGATAACGCAAGGCGTGGCGATAACTTTCACTATCTACATGCAGGTGGCAATAGGTAATTTTGCTTCACGTTTTGATAATATGTATCTGGGTGTAATGATGTGGAGCAAGACAAGTCCGACGACATGCCGATACATTAAGACTATGGAGGCTAAGATTAGCACCATGGGACTTACAGAGCAAATAACGCTGACGGCGACAGATACAGCACAACTGGCGGAGGGAGATTGGGTGTTTGGCTTGTTTGCATATACTTCTATAGCGTCAACTTTGCTGAGCGACAAGTCACAATCGTACTATGTGACCAAATGGGCTACGGGCAATTGCGAAGCAATACCATTTACTCCAACCGTCATACCAGTTGTAGAGCCTCCGATATTGTGGACATTGGTATCTGCAGGAGGTGGCGGTAGTGCTAAAAATAAGACAATACAGTATACGTACACCGTTCGTAATACCGGCATAACGAATCAGACATTTACACCTGATAGTTCGTTGGCGGTCAATCTGTACAAGACCAATGCTCAGAACTCCACAGAGACATTCCAACAGACAATATCACTCAGCAGGACATCTTCAGCCTCTGTTGTGGTGGCACCATGTGCATCGGTATCGATAACATATAGCGGTAGTTTGCCGACACTGATTGCAACGATGTACTATGCCGTCAGATTGACAATTAGCACACAAGGGATAGAGCACACAGGTGAAGGGGTGTTCGTTGGCAATGCTGCATCGTTTGCGATAAGTTAGACGACCTCTATCTCGGCACGTTATATTGTACTCTTACTTAAAAAAAGACAACATGAAAAGCAAAAACGCATTAACGGCATGGCTCTGTGCCATGGGATTAACGGTGTTAGGTGTGGTGGTGCTCATGACGCATTCCACAGCGGCGGTGGGGATATGCACAGCCGTGGCAAATGTCGCCGCTTCGGTGGTGATAATGCTCAGCGGATGGCGTAGAGGTTAGTGAAAAACGAGGTCAAAGAAAAAACCTCCCACTCTCACGAGAGGGAGGTTATGATGAGATACCGAGTAATCCTAAATAGCGAAACAAAGCGACTGTTATTGTTTCTTTAATCGCACTGTGAGTCTTTCCATATTCGGTAGATCATAAATACAAAAAAACCGATAACATATAAAACACCCAAAAAAAGAAATAGCTTTTCAACAATATACCAAATTATATCTTCCATAGTAGTGTGTTTTTAGATTTAATACGTTAAAGCATGAGGAATGTTTCATTTAAGATTAACTTAATAGGCGATATAATCGGCAAACTCAAGCAGATAAAAGCGGGGTTTAGCAAAGTGACAGAGGAGGCACGCAAGGCCACAGGTCAAACTACCAAACTGCAGTCTGTGTGTGATAAGTTTAACATGACGAATCTAAGTTCAACTCTCGACGTCTTTGATAAACTGGGTTCGCACATAGAGTCAGCCACCGAGGCAAGTATGTCGTTTGGTCAGGCTATGGCGGACCTCTCTTCTATTACGGGTATAACGGGCGCAGAACTGGAAGAGCTATCGGCGCAAAGTCGTAAGTTCGGCAAGGAGTCAGGTCTTGGTGCTGATACCGCTGCACGTGCATACTCTCTCTTGGCTTCTCAGATAGATGTTGCCGAGATAGGCATAGAGGGTCTTAACATACTCCAACAGAAATCTATCACTTTGGCACAAGCCTCAGGCATGAGTCTTGATGGAGCCGCCGACGCTCTCGCCGGCACTGTCAACCAGTTCGGACTCGGAGCAGATGCGGCCGACAGAGTTATCAATGTTTTGGCGGCAGGCTCTAAGTATGGTGCGGCGGAGATAGAACACCTCACGCAGTCGTTTAAAGTGGTCGGTTCTGCAGCTTCTGCCATGGGGCTTAACGTAGAGGAGACAGCCGGAGCACTGGAGATACTATCTCTTGCCAACCTCAAAGGCTCCGAAGCAGGTACAGCACTGCGTAACATCATTCTTAAGCTTAACACCGAACTGGGTGTTGACCTCGGGGAGTTCTCCCTTGGTTCGGCTCTTGATGCTCTTAAGCCTAAGCTATCAGATGCGACATATCTCGCTAAGGTGTTTGGAGTGGAGAATATTGCAGCGGCACAATTCCTCATACAGAACGCCACAGCGGTAGATGAGATGACGACAAAACTTACAGGCACGGCAGTGGCTGAAGAACAAGCCGCCATCCGCACACAGACATCCGCACAACGCATGGCAGAACTGCGTGCACAGGTAGAAGATCTGAAAATCTCATTGGCTGACATGGGAGGTTCTATGACGCCGTATATAGCATTGGCGGCACAGCATGCCGAAGTGCAAAGCGACTTTCAAAAAAAAGCGAGGAATACAATAAGTACACCTCGCTCATATTGAATGTCTGTCTACTCAATATTATCAAATATCACCTCAGAACAGCCCAATCATATCATACAACTTCGTTTCTTTCAGCAATATACATATACAATTTACATCTTCAATACGTCGATAATATTGAATACAAGGTGAATTCAACTTACAAATGCAATTGAATTCTGATTAGTTAATAATAAATTAA
>CALAUL010000090.1 GCA_937892255.1 uncultured Bacteroidales bacterium
TTTTGCGTACTTTTTCTGTTTGCACAGAAAAAGTATGTGCCCCGCGCACAGCGGATAATAACCCGAGAAAAACACATTACTGATGTTGCCCACAGCGGACAAAAACCATAGAAAAAGATATTACCAATCTTATCCATTGTGAGCAAAAAACAAAGAAAAACATAAAAGATACTGTAGTTGGTATAGTTGCCTGTATAATGAAAAAAATATGCAATGGCAAAAATGCAAACTACGATATAATATGTTATCTTTGCGGTTTGACAAAATGTGTTCGTGTCAGAACTCATGTGTTGTCGGGGTCAGGATATCAGATATGGCGTCAGAGAAATATATAGAGATAAAAAACGCCCGTGTCAATAATTTGAAGGGTGTAGACATATCCATACCGCGCGGAAAATTTGTGGTTGTCACCGGAGTGAGTGGTTCGGGCAAGTCATCGTTGGCTTTTGACACGTTGTATGCCGAAGGTCAGAGGCGATATGTGGAGAGCCTCAATTCGTATGCGCGTCAGTTCTTGGGGCGCAACAACAAGCCGGAGGTTGACTACATAAAGGGTATTCCGCCGGCTATAGCCATAGAGCAGAAGGTCAACACACGCAATCCACGTTCTACGGTAGGCACTTCTACCGAGATTTACGATTATCTCAAGCTGATGTATGCCCGTGTGGGACGCACTATCTCGCCTGTGTCGGGTTGTGAGGTGCGACGTGACACTGTGACATCGGTGTCGAACTTCATCATGTCGCTTGAGGGTGGTACGCGTGTGGCTATCCTCACGGAGGTCAAGATGAAGGATTTAGAGACTTTGCCGTTGCAGGGCTTCACGAGGGTTGAGATAGATGGTGTGTTGTGTCGTATCGACGCCCTTGCCGAGGAGCAGAAGAGTGGTGATGGTAAGGTGTTGTTGCTCGTTGACCGTCTGTTGGCAAGTTGTGAGGCGGACACTATGACACGTCTGGCGGATTCTATCTCGACGGCGTTTTATGAAGGTCGTGGCACATGTTTGGTGAGAGTCTATGGAACGCAACAGGAGTATGAGGAGCACACCTTTTCGGATAGGTTCGAGGCTGACGGCGTGACCTTTGAAGAGCCTACGGAGCAACTCTTCACTTTCAATTCGCCCATGGGCGCATGTCCTGTGTGCGAGGGTTTCGGCAAGGTGATAGGCATAGACGAGGATTTGGTCATTCCCGACAAGGGGAAGAGTCTTTTCGAAGACTGTGTAATGCCGTGGGTAGGACCTAAGATGAGCGAATGGAAGATGGAGTTCATCAAAGGAGTGTCGCGACTGGGGTATGACTTCGGTGTTCATACGCCATACTGTAACCTTAGTGCGCAGGAGAAGAAGTTGCTATGGAAAGGCACGTCGGAGCTGTACGGTATAGATGACTTCTTCCGTTTTGTAGAGGAACAGCAGTATAAGATACAATATAGAGTCATGCTCTCGAGGTATAGGGGCAAGACGGTATGTCCGGAGTGTGGCGGTACGAGGTTACGCAAAGAAGCGTCGTATGTCAAGGTGGGCGGCAAGGCCATAACGGAGCTTGTCGAGATGCCTATAACGGACCTTGCAGCGTGGGTCGAGGCCTTGGTGTTGGACGACTACGACATGAAGGTGGCGCAGCGACTTCTGACGGAGATACGTAGTCGCTTGTCGCTCATGTGCGAGGTAGGGCTTGGCTATCTTACATTGGGACGTTTGTCGTCGTCGCTCTCGGGAGGTGAGAGCCAGCGCATAAACATAGCCACCTCTCTTGGCAGTAGTCTGGTAGGTTCGTTGTACATACTCGATGAGCCGAGCATAGGGTTGCATTCGTGTGATACGCAGAAGCTCATAGCCGTATTGAAGAAACTCAAGGCTCTCGGCAATACTGTTGTAGTGGTGGAGCATGACGAGGATATAATACGTTCGGCAGATGAGATAATAGACATAGGCCCGGAAGCGGGCAGATTGGGTGGCGAGGTCGTCTTTCAGGGAGACTTCAGCACCTTGCAGCAGTCGGAGAAGAGCCTTACGACGAAGTATCTCAGTGGGGAGTTGGGCATAGCAGTGCCTTCGAGTCGCAGAAGATGGAGTCACAGCATACGTCTTGAGGGCGTGTATGAGAACAACCTCAAGGGCATAGACGTCACTATACCTCTCAATGTCATGACGGCAGTGACGGGAGTGAGCGGTTCGGGCAAGTCGACACTCATAACACGAGTCTTCTATCCGGCACTGAGCAAACTCATGGGGCTGTCGTACAGCGAGCAAACGGGTAAGTACACCGCTATAAGTGGTGACTATAAGATGCTCCGACAGATAGAGTACATAGACCAGAACCCCATAGGCAAGAGCACACGTTCCAACCCTGCCACATACATAAAAGCGTATGACGAGATACGCAAACTCATGGCGGAGCAACAGCTCTCCAAGCAGTACGGTTTCACGGCGGCGCACTTCTCCTTCAACGCACAGGGTGGTCGTTGCGAGGCATGTCAAGGTGAGGGCGTAGTGAGGATAGAGATGCAGTTCATGGCCGATGTGGTGTTGCCGTGTGAGCAGTGTGGCGGAAAGAGATTTAAAGATGAAGTACTCGAGGTGAAGTACAGAGATAAGAGTATCTACGACATACTCGAGATGACGATAAATCAGGCCGCAGAGTTCTTCTCCGAGGCACCGGGAGCTACGGAGAAACGCATAGTGCAGCGACTTAAGCCACTGCAAGATGTAGGCCTTGGGTATATAAAGATGGGACAATCGTCGAGCACCCTTTCGGGCGGAGAGAGCCAGCGAGTCAAGTTGGCATCGTTTCTTGCCGACGAACGACAAGAACCTACGCTCTTTATCTTCGACGAGCCAACGACGGGACTGCACTTTCATGATATAAGCAAACTCATGTCGGCTTTTGATTCGCTCATCAAGCGAGGACATAGCATAGTTGTCATAGAGCACAACATCGATGTCATAAAATGTGCGGATTGGGTCATAGACATGGGACCCGAAGGAGGCGACAAAGGCGGTTATGTAGTAGCTTGCGGCACACCTGAAGATGTGGCAGAGGCAGAGGCTTCCAAGACGGGACAATTTATCAAAGAGGCATTAAACAAAAAATAGGATATATGCGAATATACAGAGCCATAGTGATGTTGACGACAAGTCTGTCTGTGATGTCGGTCGTGAAGGCACAGTCATCGCAAGAGCAGAAAGTGTCGTTGGTCTTAGGAACCATAAAACAGCATTATGTGGACTCTGTCGATGATGAACATTTGGCCGATGAAGCGATAAAAGCCATGGTCTATCAATTAGACCCGCACTCAGCCTATCTACCGACGTTGCAGGCACAGAGAGCACGGCGTGAGTTAGAGAACGAATATAGAGGCTATGGTTTTGCCGCCAACATGATAGACGACACCCTCGTCGTAGTGCGCACCATTTGTGGCGGACCGGCAGATAAGTCCGGACTGCACCCGGGCGATAAGATACTCTCCATAGGAGGCGTCTCTACCGTAGGACAGCATGTCGACTTCCGTCTGATAGACAACACACTGCTTGTCGACAAAGGCTTTAAGATAGACTTCGTCATCGTCAATGAGAAAGGCAAGGCGCAATTGAAGAAGGTCAAGAGTGGCTATGTGGAGCAGAATGCTATCAGCAATGCCTTCATGATAACAGACAAGATAGGATATATCAAGATAGAAATCTTCAGCAAGGACCTTGGCGTGGAGTTTGGCACAGAGATGAAACGACTGCGCAAGCAGGGCATGGAGAAGCTCATCTTAGACCTACGAGGCAACAAAGGCGGGTATGTAGGTTCGGCGGTAGATGTAGCCTCGGAGTTCATGCCCGGAGGAACATTCATAGTAGGTATGCAGTCGAAGCAAGGCGATGTAGAGCGACGCCATACGAGCATGGATATACGCAACCCGTTTAGGGGCGAGGTGGTTGTTATTGTCGACGACAACACAGCCTCGTCGGCAGAACTACTCGCTGCTGCTGTGCAGGACTGGGACAGAGGTGTCGTAGTAGGACGGCAGACATACGGCAAAGGAGTGTCGCAGAAGACCATTGTCATCTCCGACGGGTCGGAATTGCTCCTCACGACACACAAGTGCATATCGCCCACGGGAAGATGTATACAACGAGACTACAGCAAAGGGCGAGAGGCATATAAAGCTACGGAGATGGAACGTTTCAAGAGTCTTCGCGGAGGCAATGTCGACACGATAGGCAAGCGGTACGAGACGCTGCATTATGACCGTCCGGTGTGGGGCGGCAGCGGAGTGACGCCCGATGTGTTGGTAGAACGTGACACATTGAGTGAACTCTACCTCTTCGAGCAACTCAAGGCACGCAATGTCTTTGTGCAGCTGTCAGCCAAGACCTTCCGACTGACGAGGGGCAATCCGGATATTATGTCGGAACGTTCGATGGCGGAGCGCATAGTCCTGCAAGCCAAGAGAATAGGCATACAATGTAAAGCAGAGGAGCTCCTGAATATGCCGCTTATCATGTCCACCATGCGTGCGGAGATAATGCGACAAGCCGACTGCCGACTGCATACCATGCTCTTCACGTATCGATATGACGACTATGTCTTGGCGGCATTGAGAGCGGAGAAACTTAGCACTATGATACAAGAAAAGTAGAAACAAAACAGAAAACAAAATAGTATGAAAATGATGAGTAAGAAGATGGGAAAAGTGATAAAAGCCTTGGCAGAGGAGCAGTCGTATGTAGGCATGTGTCATGCCGATGGAGCGGAGATGCCCATGCCCTCGGTGGAGAGGTTGAGAGAGATAGTAGGACTATGCAGGGAGATAATCTTCCCGGGATATTTTGGAGACACGCCCATGCGTCCGGAGAGTGTTCAGTTTTACATAGGCGTCAATGTGGAGAAGATGGCGGACTTGCTCAATAGGGAGATATATGCCGGATTGTGTTTCACAGCCGAGGGAGGCGAAGTAGAGACGCTCATTGGGTCGGCGGAGCAGAAGACGATGCTTTTTGTGGAGCAGTTGCCGGAGTTGCGTCGTCTGTTGCAGGGCGATGTGGAGGCGATATACTATGGAGATCCGGCGGCCAAGAGCACGGGAGAGATAATATTTTCGTATCCTGGCATAAAGGCGATAAGCAACTACCGCATAGCACATGCGTTGCACAAACTTGGCGTTCCGCTGATACCACGCGTCATAACGGAGATGGCACATAGCGAGACGGGCATCGACATACACCCCATGGCGCAGATAGGCGAGAGATTTGCCATAGACCATGGCACGGGAGTGGTGATAGGTGCAACATCTATCATCGGCAACAACGTCAAGATATATCAGGGCGTCACGCTGGGAGCCAAGAGCTTTCCCTCTGACGAAAACGGCAATCCGATAAAAGGCATAGCACGTCACCCTATAATAGAAGACAACGTAGTGATATATGCTCAAGCAACCATACTCGGCAGGGTGACAATAGGATCCAATTCGGTCATCGGCGGAAATGTATGGATAACTGAAAATATACCTTCGGGGTCAAAAATTTTACAGAAATTGTAGGAAATTAAGAATTATCATTATATTTGCAACTGCGTTAATCTATTTGAATAGAAGATAGAGTATGGTTTTTGAGTTAAACAAGTGGTTAGATATTAAGCGTGAAGGCGATGTGATAGCAGAGCATATGGGAGACTTCACGTCTACTTGTATTGACTCGATCCTCGTTAAATTGGAGAATAGTCTTGATGAAAGACATGAGTTAGATACCATCAAGAAGAAGATATTTCATATATTCGTCGAGTGTATTCAAAACCTCTTTCACCATGTTGATAAGGTAGAGAATATGGGTGTACAGATGGGTACAGACAGGTCGGGCGTCATCATGTTGGTGAAAGACGGGTCTTTTTGCAGAGTTACGACGGGCAACTTTGTCGATAGGAATAAAGAAGAGTCATTGCGGGAGCGTATAGATGGCTTAAATTCGATGACAGAGGCAGAGGTGAAGTCGCTGTATCGAGAGATTATAAACAACAAAGAATTTTCGGATAAAGGAGGTGCAGGCATAGGCATGATAGATATGGCTCGTAAGACCGGCAATAAGTTGGGGGATAGCTTTTACGAAATAAAAGATAGTCCTGATGTACTCTTTTTCTCGTTTGATGTGTATATAAGTTAGAATAAACAAAATAGATAATAAATAAAAAATGGAAACTATAACAATAGAAGAAAGTGCAAAGACACCGTATATCTTTATGGACCCGGAGTCGGGACTTATAGAGATAAAGGGACGTTCTATACCTGAGAACTCGATAGAGTTCTACAAGCCATTGATAGAGTGGCTTACAGAGTATAGCGATCAAGAGACGAAGAATACACATGTCAAGATACAGTTGGAGTACTTTAATACAAGTAGTTCGAAGTGTATATTGGATATCTTCAAGAGATTGGAGGTGATGTATCGTAAGGGCTGGTCGATAGAGATAAGCTGGTTCTATGATGAGGACGACGAGGATATGTACGAGTCAGGCGAGGACTATCAGTCAATATTGACATGTCCTATCTCATTGGTAGAGATAAAGAACTATTGATAGTAAATTAGGGAGGGAAGTTAAAGTGTATGCCATGTCGGACGATATGGTATCGTTGGTTAGTGAAGATAGGAGAAAAGGAGGACGAGAAGGGGAGAGTTGTCAGAGTTTTGTATGTAGTTTCTATAGGAAGAGATAAATATATTGGGGCATTTATTTGTTAAAATGTCCCCTTTTTTATGTGAAAATTTGTAAAAGAGCAAAAAAAGAGTATCTTTGTCTTTTGCATAAATGAGAGTATATTATTAGTATGAGGTGTATAATAGTAGACGATGACCTTTTCTCGACAAAGATAGTGTCGGATTTTATAAATAGGACATCATCTTTGACGTTGGTAAAGACGTTTGATAGTGCGATAGATGCGGTAGACTATCTGAATCAGACGACGGGATTTATACAGGTGATATTTTTGGATATCGAGATGCCGGAGATGAATGGTTTGGAATTTATCAAGTCCATAGACCGGAGCCTGACGCAGATAATAATCTATTCGTCGCAGGAGAAGTATGCACTGATGTCGTATGAGTATGACGTGTGCGACTATCTGCTGAAGCCTGTCAACTATGCCCGTTTTCTGAAAGCCATAAACAAGGCAAAGTCGGAATTGGATAAGTCGAGCATCATGATGGAGGGACTTGGAGAGTCGTCGTCAGAGGGAAGCGGGTCAAATCAGTCAATGGCGGACGATAGTCAGGTGCAGACGTATATGTACATAAGAGATGCCACGGGCGAAAAGATAAAGCTGAATTTCAAAGATGTAGCGTGTGTAGAGGCGCAGGAGAACTATGTGTGTTTGTACACGACAGAGGGTCGTTATTCGGTGCATACGACGATGAAGAGTATCATGGAGGGTCTGCCGGAGAAGTATGTGATGAGGGTTCACCGTTCGTATGCCGTAGGAGTGGGTCATGTCAAGAAAATCAAGGGAGATCTCATAATAGTGGAAGGTAAGGAGGAAGCAGTGCCAATAAGCAGGGCATTTAGGGATAAGGTGAAAGATTATTTTAAGATGTTGTTGAAGTGGTGATGTAGGCTTTAGGGTGTTTTGACAAGAGGCCGGGCGATGTCAAAAAACAGTGTTTTAGTTGTTTCTGGGCGAATGATGATTTTCAGAACCATATCAGTATTTGTTTTATGTAGTGCTGTGTTGTCGGAAGTGACGGCGCAGGAGAAGAAGATAGAGAGAGAGCGAGGAAGTCGTTTTATAGTGGAGGTGGGCGATGAGGTGCCACATTTCAGTTATACAACGACGGAGGGAGATGTTGTGGATAGTGACTTCTTGCGCGGTCAGGTAGTGTTGATACACTTTGCTGCGTCGTGGTGTCCAATATCGACGTTGCAGAGGGCCGACACGCAGAAACGTTTGCTCAAGAGGTACGGAGACAAGGACTTCTCGGCGGTGTGTGTCACTATTGATGAGGCAAAAGATACGACGCTCTTCAAGGAGATGATACGAGCCGAAGGGATAGAGTATCCTGTGGTGTTGGATATCGAGGAGCGAGTATATAGGCAGTTTGTGACGCCCAAAGGGAGTGTCACGCGCAGTGTTGTGATAGGTCGCGACGGTCGTATATCGTACCTATGTGATGAATATAACAGAAAAAAGGCAAAGGAGATAAATAAAGCTATTTTCAGGGGTTTGAAAAAACGATAGAAAAGATTATTTTTGCAACGTTTTTCGCATTTTTTAGCAGATGGATATAGTAGCGTTGATAAGATATGTAATACAGGGCATAATGGTGGGCTTCATGGCTTCGGTACCATTGGGTCCGATAGGAGTATTATGTATACAGCGCACTTTGAGTCGAGGACGTTTGTCGGGTTTTGCGAGTGGCTTGGGAGCTGCAACGTCGGACTTGATATATGCCATAGTGGCGGGTTTCAGTGTGTCGATGGTCATGGAGTTTGTGCAGGCACAGGAGCAGATGTTGACATTGTTGGGAGCTGTGGTGTTGGTAGGTTTGGGGCTTAAGATATATTTTTCGAATCCGGTAAAACAGATGCGCAAACAGCGATTGTCGCCGAGACGGAGTTCGGGTTTGTGGCAAGATTACATATCGACATTTCTTTTGACGGTGGCTAATCCGTTGGCTATATTTTTGTTTGTGGCAGGTTTCAGCATAGTGGGCAGCAGTGGAGATTTGCTGAATAGGGTGGTGATGCTCTGCGGAGTCTTTGTCGGAGCCGCTATGTGGTGGTTTATCCTCACAATGTTGGTGGGGCTGTTCAGAAAAAAATTAACGCTCAAGCGACTTTATTATCTCAATAAAATAGCCGGAGCGGTAATAGTTGTTCTCGCCATAGGGGCGTTGTTGTATAAGCTTGTTGTTAATCTTTTGTTTTAGAGTCTTTGAGGAGTCCCATCAAAGAAAAAGTCAATTCATATAGTTGTAATATTTACTCTGCAGAAGAGTTGTCGTCCTTGAAATAAGGTTCGATGAGTTCTCTGATATAGTCGGGCATCTTCGTTGGTCTGTTGCGAGCGGTGTCGATGAAGACGAGAGTAGTGTATCCGTCACATAGCACCTTACCTTCGGCATTGAGGACCTTGTAGTTGAAGCGAATCTTGATATTTGGCATTTCGTCGAGAGAAGTTACGATGGTGAGTTCGTCATCGTATTTGGCGGACTGCTTGTAGTTGCAGTGTAGGTCGATGAGTGGGAGCATGATTCCGTTTTCCTCCATCTTGGCATAGGGTAGGCCTATTTGTCGAAACATCTCTGTGCGTCCCACTTCAAAGTAAACAGCATAGTTGGCGTGGTATACTACGCCCATTTGGTCAGTTTCGGCATAACGCACGCGTATTTTGGTTGATGTTGTTATCATATTTGAGAATATTGAAATTGCGGTACAAAGATATTTGAAATAAAGTCAGCATAGGGCATAAAGGGTAAATATTTTGATTTTTTTGATAGGTTGTTGTGTATTTGTGCGCCATGCAAAGGGGGGGTGTATGGTTTGTTCCACTGTGCGTGGGGCACTCACTTTTCTGTATGGACAGAAAAGTAAGCAAAAGAACCACCGCACGGACGCCCTTTAGCTAAAAATTGACTCCAAAATGCTAAACTCGTCAAACTCGCTACGCTCAGACAGTGCCGAGTTCTTAACGCATTTTGAAGCCAATTTTCTTCACGCACAGGGCTGAAAGGTGCGGAGAAAGTTACCAAGTAAGGCTGTCGGGTTGACTGAATGGTTATTGAATAGAAACTGAATAGGGATTGAATAGTATTTGAATGGGGTTTGGTTAGAGATAAAATGAAAAGAAAATAGGGATTGAACGATGATTTTTTTTAATCCTACATCAATAAACCTCTGCTCGGTTGGATTTACAATCCGACAGTTGTGAGTATCAGCATTTGCAATGCTTTGATAGCTTCCGTTTATCAGTGTATATTTGAACCGCTTTTTGCTTGGGCTTATGTCCGCTGCGCACAACATCAGTAATGCGATTTTCTCGGGTTGGTGTCCGCTGTGCGCGGGGCACATACTTTTTCTGTGCAAACAGAAAAAGTACGCAAAAAGAATTGCCGCACGGACGCCCTTTAGCTAAAAATTGACTCCAAAATGCTAAACTCGTCAAACTCGCTACGCTCAGACAGTGCCGAGTTCTTAACGCATTTTGAAGCCAATTTTCTTCACGCACAGGGCTGAAAGGTGCGGAGGAGGTTACCTAGTAGGATTGTTGGTGTTAGTGTCGGGAGATTGAAGGGTTATTGAATTGGAATTGAACGGTGTTTGAGTAGGATTTGAATAGGTATTAAATGGAAATTCAATAGAGCATGAATGGGATTTGGGTAGAGATAAAGAGGAAACTGAATAGGGATTGAACGATGATTTTTTTTAATTCTACATCAATAAACCTCCGCTTGGTTGGATTTACAATCCGACAGTTGTGAATATCAACATTTGCAATGCTTTGATAGCTATTGCATATCTGTATATATTTGAAGCCTTGCAAATGCTGATACTCTATGAGGACGGATAGCTGTTCCGCCCGTGCAGAGCAATGTTTGCAATATGTTTTTCTTTGGTTATTGTTCGCTGTGCGCGGGGCACATACTTTTTCTGTGCAAACAGAAAAAGTACGCAAAAAGAATTGCCGCACGGACGCCCTTTAGCTAAAAATTGACTCCAAAATGCTAACCCCGCCAAACTCGCTACGCTCAGACAATGCCGAGTTCTTAACGCATTTTGAAGCCAATTTTCTTCACGCACAGGGCTGAAAGGTGCGGAGGAGGTTACCTAGTAGGATTGGTGGTGTTAGTGTCGGGGTGATGTGGGGATATTGTTGGTTTTGTGTTGGGATAATGGTTGTGTAATTGGCGTTTCGTGTGGGTGGATATTTTGGATAATATCGGGTTGGTGTATGGTTGTTGTTGGGGGTGATGTGGGATTATACTGGGTTAGTGTTGTGTTTATGGGTGGAAATTAGTGGGTTGGTGTGGGGATAATGGGGGTGTGGTGTTGGATTTGATAATTTGTATTGCTGAATATTGTATGGGTTATAATTTGTGAATGTCCGCATGGTAAGGTATGGGTAGAAGATGGCGTGTGATAGTGAGTGTTTTGGGTTGGGATTGGTCGGGTAGTGGTTTAAAATTTTTGTATTGTGGGGTGTAAATAAAGTTGAGTTGTTAAGGTGTTGACAAATAGTTTAGTAGGTTATTGAGTTTGAGGTAATACTAAAGGGAAGTATAAAAAAATGAATAAGTATAGTTTTACATCATAAAATTTATTATATCTTTGTTTCGTTTAATTTAGGCATAGTGGGTAGTAGAGAGAGTGAAATAATAAAGGAGCACGAGAAGTTGGTAAATCAGTTGCTGGCTCGATGTGAGAGTTTGGAGCGTAAGGTTTCAGTTCTCACACAGGAGCGTGATGCGATGAAGGCGGCGTTGTTGGGGAAGGAGGCGGCATATGACGACCTTATCAGTGAGTATAGGGTGTTTAAGATGTCGATGAGTCTTAGAGGGGAGACGCAGGGTACAGAGGAGGTGAGGAAATATTTGGCGCACATGATAAAGGAGATAGATACTTGTATAGCAATGTTGAACGAGTAAAAGGGAATGAGAGATGAGTGGTAATGACAAAGTAATAGTGCAGATAGATTTGTTGAGTGCACCGTTTAAGGTAAATGTTGAGGCGAAGAAGGAGCCGTATGTGCGCAAGGCGATAGAGATATTGAAGGAGAGGTATAAGCTTGAGGTGGAGAGATATGAGCAGAAGGGGCATGTAGATGAGAGTAAGATGATGAAGTTGATGGTTATGACCGTGATACAGACGTTGTCGAATTGTTTGGAGGAGCAGGAGGGAAATGATATGAAGGAGAAGATAAAGATGTTGGACGAACGGATAAAGGAGTATTTAGATAAGGAATAAGAGAGAAAAAAAGTGGCATTAAATGTGGGTGTTTGGAAAGCTGAACAGCATTTATGTCGAATTACATATATATAAATTTAGTATTAAAGGAAGACGATGGATATGATTTTAACAATTGGTATTGGTATCGGAGGATTGTTAATAGGTGGATTGGTCACATGGGTGATTATGAATACTGCTTTAAAAAATCGGAGTGCCAAGATAATTAAAGAAGCTGAAACAGAAGGTGAGGTAATAAAGAAGGAGAAGATGCTTCAGGCAAAGGAGAAGTTTCTTTTGTTGAAGTCTGAGCATGAGAAGGAGATAAACTCACGTAATCAGAAGATGGCTGCCGCAGAGAATAAGATTCGGCAGAAAGAGAATGTCTTGAACCAGAAGACTGAGGAAGTTCAGCGTAAGACAAAAGAGTTGACAGCATTGAAAGAGACTTACGACAGACAGTTGGAGCAGGTTGATAAGAAGAAAGAGGAGGTTGAGAAAGTAAGGAAGCAGCAGATAGAGAAGTTGGAGGCTATATCGGGAATGTCGGGCGAAGAGGCTAAGGAGATGCTTGTGGAGAGTTTGAAGGAAGAGGCAAGGACAGATGCTATGTCGTATATCAATGACATAATGGACGAGGCCAAGATAAATGCCACGAAAGAGGCGAAGAAGGTTGTGCTTCAGACTATACAGCGAGTAGCGACGGAGACAGCTATAGAGAACTCAGTGACGATATTCCATATTGACTCTGACGAAATAAAGGGACGAATCATAGGTCGAGAGGGTCGTAATATACGAGCATTGGAGGCTGCTACGGGTGTTGAGATAATAGTAGATGATACACCGGAGGCTATAGTGTTGTCGGCATTTGACCCTATGCGACGAGAGATAGCGCGTTTGGCACTTCATCAGTTGGTGACAGATGGACGAATACACCCTGCGCGAATAGAGGAGGTTGTCAACAAGGTGCGTAAGCAGGTCGAGGAGGAAGTCATAGAGACAGGCAAGAGAACGTCAATAGACCTTGGCATACATGGCTTGCATCCGGAGCTTATCAAGCTCATAGGTAAGATGAAGTATCGTTCGTCGTATGGACAGAACCTATTGCAACATGCACGAGAGACGGCGAATCTCTGTTCGGTGATGGCTTCGGAGTTGGGACTCAATGCCAAGAAAGCCAAGAGAGCCGGTTTGCTACATGATATAGGCAAGGTCTCTGACGAGGAGCCAGAATTGCCACACGCAATACTTGGTATGAAGTTAGCGGAGAAGTATAAAGAAAAACCTGAGATATGTAACGCTGTGGGTGCTCACCATGATGAGGTTGAGATGCAGACGTTGATAGCTCCGATAGTTCAGGTATGTGATGCTATATCGGGAGCGCGTCCGGGAGCACGTCGAGAGATAATAGAGGCGTATATCAAGCGTCTGAATGACCTTGAGAATATGGCGTTGTCGTATCCGGGAGTCATCAAGACATACGCTATACAGGCCGGTCGTGAGTTGCGCGTGATAGTAGGTTCGGAGAAGATAACAGACAAGGAGGCGGAGACAATATCATTTGACTTGGCACGTAAGATACAGACAGAGATGACGTATCCGGGACAGGTGAAGATAACCGTCATACGCGAGACACGAGCAGTAAGTTATGCGAAGTAAAATATGAAAAGATAAGATACGACAAGTATCGCGTGAGAGGGGGCATATGCAAATATGCCTCCTCTTTGTGTGTATAGGAGGAGGTGTGAGGAGAGAGAGATAAGAGAGAGATAAGAGAGAAATATGTTATTTGCCCAAGAGAATAAGTTTGCTCTCCGGTCCCATGTTGAAGAGCAGGTCGAGGATAGAGAGGTCGGGAATAAAGCCATGTTTTTGGGCGAAGACCTGGTAGTAGGGAGCGTAGTGTTGAGTCTTGAGCAGGTGTTGAAATTTAGGTTCTATGGCAATTCGTAGGTCGGTATAGTCGTCGGGGCATTTGACGAAGTCAGAAGTCAGGGAGTAGTTGACAGATACGCCGATGAGTTTGGCGATAAGATTCATGATGTCGATATTCAAGTCCCACATAAAAGAGTGTTGTTTGTTGTATATAGCGGCGAAGTCGTCGGCATAGAACTCATAGAACGGTGTGCTGTTGTAAGCAGAAAGCATAGACCTTTGGTGTTGTTCGGCCCAAGGAGTGTCGTAGTTGATTTTGATGTCGCGGTATAGTTTGTTGTAGTTGCTTTCTACGGGAACGGAGAGAGCTTGAGTGCCTGTCGTTGTCATGATAACAGTGCGTGTGCGGAAGGTGCGTCGTTGGTAAGAGCCACAAGCTTCGAAGCATACATTGCCATCGTTGGTAAGTTGTATCCAGTGGTTGATACAGCCACAGTAGGGGAGATAAAGTAGTTTGTTCATTGCCAATAAAGAGTAAAACGGATATAGAAAAGATAGAGAGAGAGCTAAGAAGCGGAATCGTTGTCTTTTATTTCTGTGAAGGCGTCAACTTCGGTGATGTTGTTGCCAAGTGAGGCATTGTCAGAAGAGGCGTTGTTGTTTTTGTCGGAAGGAGCGACAATCTCTTTAGTCTTTTTGTTTTTGCGATTAGCCATAGAGAAGATGATGTCGATGGTGAGGCCGCAGAATATGCCTATGATGAAAGTAAAGACAATGAGAGCGGCAACGGAGGGAGCGAACGTCCAGCCGAGGAAATTGACAAGGACGACATCGGTATTTTGTAGCACGAAAGTTACCAAGAGGATAACAGCGAGGGCTACTAACGAAATGTAGATAGTGTTTTTAGTGCTCATAACTCTAAGCGGTATTAAGGTATAAAAAAATGGAAAACTGAAAGGAATGTTGTTATGCTCTCAATTCTCCATTTTTGTATTTAAAAAGTGATTTTCAGTGATAGGAAAGATGTCTTACAAAGCGTATTTAGATTCACGTAAAGCCTTTATGGTCTCGCTTTCCATGTACTCTTCGAAGTCCATATACTTGTCTATAGTGCCATTAGGAGTAATCTCTATGACACGGTTGCAGACGGTGTGTATAAACTCGTGGTCGTGCGAAGTCATGATGATATTGCCCGGGTACCCCTTCATGTTGTTGTTGAAAGCCTGAATAGACTCCATGTCGAGGTGGTTAGTAGGGTGGTCGAGCATTATGACGTTAGGGTTTGTAAGCATCATTTTGGCAATCATACAGCGCATTTTCTCACCACCGGAGAGGACTTTGCAGTTTTTCTGAATGTCATCGCCGGAGAAGAGCATTTTCCCGAGGTAAGTACGGAGGAAGTAATCTTCGGTGTTAGATGAGAATTGGGCGAGCCAATTTGTGATGTCGAGGTCTTTTTGGAAGAACTCTGTATTGTCGAGAGGCAGGTAAGCCGAAGTAATTGTTTGCCCCCAGCTTGCGGTACCTGTTGTAGGTTGGAGTTCGCCGTTTAGAATCTTGAAGAAAGCAGTTGTGGCACGAGGGTCGTGGCTGAGGAGAGCAATCTTGTCGTTCTTTTCGATGTTGAAAGATACGTCACGGAAGAATACCTCACCTCCGGCCTCGTAAGAGAGGTCGCGTACCTCGAGGACTTTATCACCTGCCTGACGTTCAGGGGTGAAGATGATACCTGGGTAACGGCGTGTCGATGGAGCAATCTGTTCTATGTTGAGTTTTTCGAGCATCTTCTTGCGGCTTGTTGTCTGCTTGCTCTTTGCTACATTGGCAGAGAAGCGAGAGATGAACTCCATGAGTTCTTTGCGTTTCTCTTCGGCTTTTTTGTTTTGAGCTGCCTGTTGGCGAAGAGCGAGCTGTGAAGACTCGTACCAGAAAGTGTAGTTGCCCGAGAAGAGGCGAATCTTGTTATAGTCGATATCAACGATGTCGGTACATACGTTGTCGAGGAAGTGTCTGTCGTGGCTGACAACGATGACGGTGTTAGGGAAGTTTGCCAGGTAGTTTTCGAGCCAGAGAACGGTATCGAGGTCGAGGTCGTTGGTAGGCTCGTCGAGGAGCAAGTTATCGGGGTTTCCGAAGAGCGCTTTGGCCAAGAGTACTTTCACCTTTTCTTTACCAGTGAGGTCTTTCATGAGAGAGTAGTGAAGTTTCTCTTTGATACCGAGACCGCTAAGGAGGTTTGCTGCATCAGATTCAGCGTTCCAGCCGTCCATTTCGGCGAATTCCTCTTCAAGTTTTCCGAGTATGATACCATCTTCGTCGTTGAAGTCGGGTTTAGAGTAGAGGGCGTTTTTCTTCTGCATGTTGTCCCACAGTTTGTCGTGTCCCATGAGGACAGTGTCGAGGACGGTGTGTTCTTCGTAGGCGAAGTGGTTCTGTTCGAGCACAGAAAGACGTTCACCGGGAGCCATTTCAACACGACCTCGAGTAGAGTCGAGTTGACCCGACAAAATACGGAGTAAAGTTGATTTGCCGGCACCGTTTGCACCGATGACACCGTAGCAGTTGCCCGGAGTAAATTTAAGGTTTACATCCTCAAAGAGAGGCTTCTTGTCAAATTGAATAGCTAAATCGGTAACTGTAATCATTTTATTTGCTTATTATTCGTGCAAATATAGCTTATTTTATTTGTTTTAACCCTCAAGAGTTGGTTTAAAATTTGTTATATAAACACATTGCGGGAATGAGGAGAGGGAAGATGAGAGATGAGATGTAAGGTGTAGATGGTCACAAAAAGAGGTTTAGAGGATAAGCGTGAGTTCGGACAGGTCGGATATAGACGTAACGTTGTGAGGACATGTGTTGTTATGGGGGTTGTAGTAAATGGCTTTTATATTGTAGTTGATACCGCCTTCGATATCGGATTCTATGGAGTCACCGACGATGATACATTTGTCGGGCGAGGTATTGAGACGTCTAATTACGACATCGAAGAAGTGTTTTGCGGGTTTCAAGGCTCCTATTTCGTCAGAGATGAAGACGTGTTGGGTGTAATTACCGATGCCACTGAGGGCAATTTTTTTGTATTGCACTTCGACGAAGCCGTTGGTGATGATATGCAGTTGGTATTTGTGGCTAAGGTATTCGAGAGTAGACAGGGCGTTGGGTTTGAGAGTTGTACGTTGGGAGGTATTGCTGAGAAAGAAGAGAGCCATCTCTTTTGCTTTGGCGTAGTCGTCGACGCCTTTGTCTAACATAGAGAGGTAGAAACGCCCTACGCTGACATTTTCTTTGTCGGTACGTCCGGCGGCATATTCCTTCCAGAGGTGAGTATTGTGAGTGTTGTATATAGATAAGAACTCGTCGAAGGAGGAGAAGATGGTGTCGAGGTTGAAATGATGAAACATATCGACTTTAGCCAGATGGCTGTTAGAGTCGAAGTCCCACAGGGTGTTGTCGAGGTCGAAGAGGATATGTTGTGTCATGAGATTAAAAAAAATGCGCCGACGTTATGGTAATGTCGAACGCATTTGGGGGATATGAATGTTAATATATTACTCTTTCGTTCTGTTTAGGTGGTTGGCAGAAGCCTGTTGAGTAGGCATGAGCAACAAGTCATTGACGCAGACGTGGTCGGGACGAGTTACGATGAACTCTATAGCAGAAGCCACATCGTCGGCAGAGAGAGGTTTGACGCCTTCATAGACTTTATTGGCACGCTCTTCATCGCCATGGAAACGAACAGTCGAGAAGTTGGTGTTTACCATACCCGGTGCGATAGACGACACCTTAATATTGTATTCGAGGAGGTCGATGCGCATAGCCTTAGTGATGCTTTCGACAGCGGCTTTTGTTGCGCAGTATACGTTTCCGCCTTGGTATATGTCTTTTCCTGCGATACTTGAGATGTTGATGATATGGCCGTTGCGGTTCTCTTTCATTGTTTGAGCGACCAACTGAGATACGTACAAGAGACCTTTGACGTTGGTGTCAATCATCTGGTCCCAGTCATTGTCGTCGCAAGTTTCAAAGTTATCTTGTCCTAAAGCCAAGCCGGCATTGTTGACGAGGACTTTAAGGTGTTTTTTCCAAGATTCGGGGAGCATATCGTAAGAGTCGAAGACATCATGTTTGTCGCGAACATCGAAGTTGAGGATATAAGTCTCTACGCCCGAAGTTTTTTCTATCTCGTTGCATAAGTCCTGAAGAAGAGGCAAACGACGTCCAGTGATGGCGACGTTATATCCTAATCGAGCCAACATGAGTGCAGTGGCTCTACCTATACCAGATGTGGCACCTGTGACAATAGCGGTCTTAATCATCTCTAATAGCTTAGTTTATAAATATGGCGCAAACATAGGTAATTTTTTTAAAATCACTGTGATTTGTTGTATAAATAGTTTGAAAATAGTGTGTAAAAATGTATATTGTGACGATTTATAATAGGTCTACATCTTTTAGGAATATTTACCAAAAACGGGGTAGTATTATCGAATCATAAGTGTTTAACTTTGCAGACGAAACGAGAAATATAAATTTACAAAATAAGGTCATTATATGATAAAACAAGGAGAGAACGCCATTTGGGACCAGTTTAAAGGGACAATCTGGAAGCAGGAGATAAATGTTCGAGACTTCATACAGAACAACTATTCACCCTACGACGGAGATGGTTCATTTTTGGTTGGTGCTTCTGAGAAGACAACGATATTGTGGGACAAGTTGTCGGAGTTGTTTAAGGTAGAGCGCGAGAAGGGTGTAGTAGATGCGGAAACATCAAAGCCACAGAGTATCACGACCTATGCTCCTGGGTATATAGACAAGGACAATGAGGTTGTTGTGGGTTTGCAGACAGACGCACCATTGAAGCGTGGCATCTTCCCCAAAGGAGGAATACGCATGGTTGAGAACTCCCTCACAGCATACGGCTATGAGTTGGATCCTATGACGAAGACAATCTTCACACAGTATCGCAAGACACATAATGAGGGCGTTTTCTCGGCATATACAGAAGAGATGCTTGCAGCGCGTCGTTCGGCTATAATAACAGGTCTTCCCGATGCCTATGGCAGAGGTCGTATCATAGGAGACTATCGCCGTGTGGCACTTTATGGCACAGAGGTTCTTATAGCGGATAAGCAGAACTATCTCAAGATATTGGATATACAAGAGATGACCGAGGAGACAATCCGTAATAGAGAGGAGACTTCGGAGCAGATACGTGCACTGAAACAGTTTGAGCAGATGTGTGACTCATACGGCTTTAATGTTCGCAAGGCGGCTACAAACGCAAGAGAGGCTGTACAGTTTACATATTTTGCCTATTTGGCAGCTGTCAAGGATCAAGATGGAGCAGCGATGTCACTCGGTCGTACAGCTACATTCTTGGATATTTACATAGAGAAGGACATTCGCGAAGGAGTGCTTACGGAGTTGGAGGCACAGGAACTTATCGACCAGATGATAATGAAACTCCGCATAGTCAGATTCTTGCGTACACCGGAGTACAACGAACTCTTCTCCGGAGACCCGGTATGGGTTACGGAGTCGTTGGGAGGCATGGGCGTAGATGGACGAACACTTGTGACAAAGACATGTTATCGTTATCTGCATACGCTCTACAACCTTGGACCTGCACCAGAGCCTAACTTGACAGTCCTTTGGGCGGAGAAGTTGCCTGACAACTGGAAACGTTATTGTGCTAAAGTCTCGATAGATACATCGGCTATTCAGTATGAGAATGACGATCTCATGCGTCAGGATTATGGCGATGACTATGGCATAGCATGTTGTGTTAGCCCGATGAAGATAGGAAAGCAGATGCAGTACTTCGGAGCACGAGCCAACTTGGCTAAGTGTCTGCTCTACGCAATAAATGGTGGTCGCGACGAACGAACAGGAGTCCAGGTTGGTCCATGTTTCGAGCCTATAACAAGCGAATACCTTGACTATAACGAGGTGATGAGCAAATACGAAAACATGATGCGATGGTTGGCAAAGGTATATATCAATGCCCTTAAGATAATCCATTACATGCATGATAAGTATTCGTACGAGGCTTTTGAGTTGGCACTTCACGATGGTAAGATAGACCGTATCAGAGCAACGGGCATTGCGGGTCTTTCGATAGTGGCAGACTCTCTTGCCGCAATACGAGATTGTAAGGTGAAGGTGATTCGTGATGAACGAGGATTGGCAGTAGGCTTCGAACGAGAGGGCGACTACGTGCCATTTGGAAATAACTGCGCATCGACAGACGATATAGCAGTAGAGATAACACATAAGTTCATGGATTACCTACGTCAGCATGAGACTTATCGAAATGGAATCCCGACACAGTCGATACTTACCATTACAAGTAATGTCGTCTACGGAAAGAAGACAGGCGCAACACCAGATGGACGTCCTGCCGGTACACCTTTTGCACCGGGAGCAAACCCAATGAACGGACGAGACAAGAAAGGCGCAGTAGCAGCATTGTCGAGTGTGGCAAAATTGCCGTTCCAACATGCACATGATGGTATCTCGTATACATTTGCCATCACGCCGAGTGCCTTGGGTAAGAGCTTCGACGCTCGTCAGGAGAATCTGATAAGCCTTCTTGACGGATATTTCACACCCGATGGAGGTCAGCATCTGAATGTCAATGTCTTTGATCGTTCACTTCTTGAAGATGCTATGGAGCACCCGGAGAAGTACCCACAACTCACGATACGAGTGTCGGGTTATGCCGTAAACTTCATTAAGTTGACACGAGAACAGCAACTCGATGTGTTGTCACGAACAATAAACGAGACGGTATAAAGAAAAAAATATAACTGACAAAAGCAGGGAGTGCCATTAACACTCCTTGTTTTTTTATATATGAGAAGAGAATGAGCAAAGCACGAATACACTCATTGGAGTCTTTTGGCACGGTAGATGGTCCGGGCGTAAGATTTGTCGTCTTTATGCAAGGCTGTCCGTTACGATGTATGTATTGTCATAATCCTGACACGTGGCAGAAGAACGGCGTCGTGCAGTATGAGATGACGTCAGAAGAGTTGTTGGCAGAAGTAGTGAAATACCGCAGTTACATACGTAAGGGCGGAGTGACATTGACGGGCGGAGAGCCAATGATGCAGGCGGAATTCGTGGCAGAATTTTTTGAAAAGTGTCATGTCGAAGGACTTCATACATGTTTGGATACGTCAGGGGTGATATTTAACGAGGCGTCACAACGAGCATTGTTGAGGAGCGACTTGGTGATGTTGGATATAAAGTCACTGGACAATGATATGTGTAAGACGTTGACGGGCAAGAGCAATGAGAATGCCCTACGGACAATGACGTTTCTTCAGGAGAATAATATACCGACATGGATACGCCACGTTGTTGTGCCGGGTTATACCGATGATGACGAGAAGTTACGTGAATTGTCGCAATGGGTGAAGCGTTACGATGTCATAAGAAATGTCGAGATATTGCCATATCATACGTTGGGAGTACACAAGTACAAAGAGTTGGGGTTGTCCTATCCACTTGAAGGTGTTGTGGCATTGGCAGCGGAGCGAGCGAAGGAGATACGCCGAATGTTTTCGTAGTGTGGTGATGTTATTTCAGCAGAGGTAGAATCCACTCTTTTAGCTCGTGTTCGAGATTAGGCGTGAAGACACCTTTACCGATGTCGTTTAGCAGATTCTCTTTTGTCCAAAATCTCAGTTCGTCAACTTCCTCGATGTTTTTCGGGTTGAATGGTCCTTGTGTATTGGTAACGAAAGAGAAGACATATTCCTGTTCTACATTGCTTTTCCAGACGTATTGTTTTACTAATTGAGCCTCAAATTCTCTCAGACCTATTTCCTCCCAAGCCTCTCTAAGGAGAGCAGTTTCAATCTTTTCATTCAAAGCAATATGTCCCCCTACGGCAGTGTCCCATTTGCCGGGCTGAATTTTCTTTGTCTTAGGTCGCAGTTGTAGAAGCAATTTGTTGTCGTTGATGACATGCAGATGAACTACGGGGTGCAACCAAAGAGAGCCATTGTGAACCAACGGACGAGGAGCCCAACCAATCATCTTGCCATCTTCGTTCATCAGAGGCACCCATTCGACTTTGCGATATTTGCGATGCGTCAATCTGTTGACTATAAGTTCCGTTGCTATATATCCGGAAAGAACAGTCCATATTGCGTATGTCGAAATCCATTCGGAAATCTTAGCGTCATCGGCTAAAATAGCGGAAGCATACATCAAGGCAGCAAATAAAGCCCAGACAATCATTCTTTGTTGACACTTCTTGACGAGGTATTTTTTGTACGGATTGTCGAGTCCGAGAAGCGGAAAACGTTGCAACATCTTTTCGGTCATGGAGAGTCCGGGGAACATCATCACTGCGATAAAGAGCGACGTCACGAGTCCCATGGTAAGACCTGATTTGTCGTCTGAACAGAAATGTTCGACAAGACCAAAGACAACGATAAGAATGAAGTCAAAGATGTGTGAGGTGGCAATCTTTTTAGTCTTTATGCTCTCTATAATCATGAGCACAACACTCAGACCCAATGCAATAAACATAGCATGGAGAGGTTCGAAGAACCAATCAGCTAAGAAGAAAGCAATGATAGGAAGGAGGAAGTTGACTATTGCCATAGAGTTATAGAAGTTTTTTTAGAGCATTTGCTTTAGAGTCTTGGTCAAGACGCAAGTAAATATTTACAAGACAAGATATGTATTTCTTGTTGTCAGGGTCGAGTTTTCGCAATTGTTCGAGATAGTTTTTGCTCTCTACGTAGACATTTGAGATGCGCTTTAAGTCTCGTTTTAGGTAAGCGTATTCGGTAGCGGTCTTCTTTTTTTCGTAGTTGCTCATGGCTTTTTTATACTGAGTTTGAGCACTTTCGTAGAGCGTGATGCCTAAATAGTCGAGAGCGACAATCTGGTCTTTATTGTCTTTCAAAGCAACTTTGCAAAGTTGAGAAAGTTCCTTTTCAGAAAGAGAGTCCTTTACTATGTTGAAGTAGTTCGGGAAGCACTCGGCACGAACCACTATGGATTCAATCTGAGGGTATAAATCTTGGAGTTTCGTAGCGTCAGTCGAATTGTAGTATAGAGCCAGTTTGTCAATTGTTGCACTTTTCCCATTGACGGAGTAGAAAAGCTCCGTGTTATGCTCTATTATGGCTATTGCTTTGTGTTGTTGATTGAGAGTTTCGTAGCTGGAAGCAAGGGCACATAGCAGGTCGTTGTCGCCATCGGAGCTGAATTTTGTGCCATAGAGGATAGTGTTCTCGTGGTTGTTGGTTTTATTTGCTAAGATAGCAATGCGTCTGCAGAGGACACTGTCAACAGGTTGTTTTTTTGCGGTAAGCAGATTGGCCAACTCTATATGTTTTGCGTAGGCTTCAGAGTACTTATCGGTATTGAAAAGCGAGTCGCACTCTGTCTTGTATGATGTAATCAGAGTATTCCCGGCTCCGCAAGAGTGGAGTAGTAGGCATATCACAGCGTATATGCCTATTGCAAGTGTTAATTTTTTCATTGTTTTAGTCAATGTATTAATCTTCAGAATAGTAGTGGTGCATGTTACGGTCTTTCTTTTTGCGTTTGCCAAGTTTTGTGTATCCGTAACCATATCCATATCCGTAGCCATAGCCATATCCGTAGCCATAGCCGTATCCATATCCGTAGCCATAGCGAGACTTGCTGTTGTTGATGTCGTTGAATACAATACCAACGTTTGTAATACCTTCACCGGCGAATGTCGAAGTGGTGTATTTGAAAGCCTCTTTTGTTGTGTAGTCTTGTCGGCAGATGAATATCAATGCGTTAGAAATGCGAGTTAGCAAGTAGGCATCAGAGACTAAACTCATTGGCGGTGTGTCGATAAGAATGACATCATAACGATTTTTGAGTTCTTCGATGAGATCCATCGTCTTGTTGCTTGCTAAAATCTCAGCCGGATTAGGGGGAATGACACCTGAAGGTATGATGTCCAAACCTTCTTCAAAGTGATAAATTATCTCATCTAAGGTCGACTGACCGATAGCGTAGTTGCTTATACCGGTATGATTTTCGATGTTCAGAAGTTTCATAAGTCCCGGTTTGCGTAGGTCTGCACCTATAAGAACAGTCTTTTTGCCACTCATAGAGTATACCAAGGCGGTATTGATAGCGCAGAAAGTCTTTCCGTCACTCGGGAGAGAGGAAGACAGTGTTATGATAGGTGTTTCGACACCTGCAACAAGGAAGTCGATACGAGTTCTCAGACGTCGGAAGGATTCTGAAACGAGCGAACGTTTCTTTTCCATCACGACAAATGGAGAGTCGTTGGTGCTACTGAGAATTTCACCTACGATAGGGAGTTTTGTTATGTGTTCGATGTCGCGTATAGTTCTCAGTTTGTTGTCGATGAGCTGACGTAGCACGAGGAAAGCCAGTGGTAATATGACGGCTATGGCCAAGCCCATCATTGTGTTCTTCTTTTCGTTAGGAGAAACTTTGCCAACGAGATAAGCAGAGTCGATGACTTTGTGGTCGGGTGTATTTGACGCCTTCTGTATCTGTGATTCGCTTCGTTTACGAAGGAGGAAGTTATAGACCTCGTTGTTCAGTGTAAATTTACGATCAATGCCTAATAATTTGCGTTCGGTCTCGGGAAGAGATATTAATTCGTTTCGGCAAGCTTGTTCTTTATTGCGAATATCTTGAATATTGTCTAATGTCATTCTCTTGTGGTTTTCGATACTTTGCAATAGAGTGTTGCGTGCTATTTGTAGTTTTGCGAAAATCTCTCGGCTTGCAGGGTTTGTTGGCTTTCCGTAAGTGTCTTGGTAAGCTTGTTTTTCTGCATTGAGTTGCATGATTTGGTTAAGCTGAGTAGCTATTATCGGACTTTCTGTGTCGTACATGGCGGGAGCGATGACGCCCTCTAAAACGGAGTCAGATGCAAAATACTGAGTTAGATAGTCGTAATAAGCGATAATGATATTTTGAGTCTGAATGGCTTTATCGTAATTCTGCAGTTCGGTGAATAGTTTTTCTCCTTTTGATGACACGCTTGTTTGGAGACCATGTTGGGCTCTGAAGGAACTCAACTGGGTGCCGATATCTATCAATGTGTCAGAGAGAAGACCTAATTGGCTTTCGATGAACTCAATGGTATTTTCGGCCATGAGGTTCTTTTGAGCCAAGTTGTCGTTGATGTACGTTGCAGCTATTTGGTTTAAGAAATGTGCACATTTGGCAGTTTGTGTTCCGTGTATAGAAAGTGTCACGACAGATGAACTATTTTCTTCGTCTTTGATGATGTTCAGACCCGAGCGGAAAGACAGCATCAGCGCTTCCGGAGACATAAATCGGAACAGATAATTGCCCGAGAGAGTCTCTTTATTCTTTATGACGGTAAAAGCACCCCAATTGGTAATAATTGGTTCGCCGTAAGTGTGAGATTGTTTGTAGTTTAGATTTTCAATGACTCCTACTTCTTCTCGGGTAGAGTAGTTGTATAGGTTAACTTTTTTAGCTTCAACGCTCAACTGAAAATGTTCTTTGTCTGTTTCGTGAATGTAAATCTTTACATCTAAGGGTTGAGCGTGTGTAGAGTCCATCACGACGGAGAAAGGAATGGATTTGTATAGTTCGGAGGTCACGATACGACCTTCGTGGTAATAAGCGATATATATTCCCATGCTCTCTACGACACGTCGTACCATGGTGCGAGAACCCAGTATAGCAAGTTGGTTGTCAATATTTCGCATTTCGGAGTTAAGCATGAAGCCATCTATCATGCTTGATTGCGAGGTCATTCCGCCTTTGTTGTCTTGTTCGTCGACTAATATTGTCAGTTCTGTTCGAAATATGGGCAATTTGTATTTGTGGTAGATTATGACGCCCACGTATGCGACAACCAAAGCTATGGCAAATAGCCACCAGAATTTTAATACGTCGTTGAGAAGTTTCTTGAAGTCAATGTTTATAAATGACTCTTCTTCCTGTTCCGGAGTCTGTTGAGGTGTATATTGGCTATTGTTCATGTCAGGTTATTTACAAACTACGAGCTAATAGATAAAGAGAAATAAGAGATGTTACAAGACTTAAAGAAATAGTTTCGCCAAAGCCTAATGTCTTAATCCACATCGGTCTTACGTACAAGATATCATTGGGGTAAATGTAATAGAAATCTGAGTTTATCACATCACCTTTTGTCAAGTTTACTTTGAAAGTCTGAGATTCACCTTTTTCGTTTTTTCTAATTATCTTAACTTCGCTACGTTTGGCGTATGAAGTAAAGCCTCCGGCTTGTGCAATAGCGTCAAATATGGTTATTTGTTCTCTGGTCATTGTTTTTTGACCTTGACTATTTACCTCACCTAAAACGGAGAAGGTATTTGAAGCTAATTTGCAAGTGAGAGTAAAGTCGCTCAGATATTGAGATATAGAATCGTATATTTTCTTTTTAGCCATTTCCAAGTTGCAGCCGAACAGATTTATCTTGCCTACAACGGGGAAGTCAATATCCATTTTGTCGTCAATCATGTAGTAGAAGAATGTAGCTTGACTTTGTATGTTGTTAGACCCTGAAGCTGTTTGGGGGTTGAAGAATATTGACAATTTAGGGTCAGGAGATGCTACGTTGATGTACAAATAGTCGTTCGGTTGAAGTATGTATTTGTTTGTTATCTTTTCCAAAGGGGCGTAGGTGACGTTTGATTCCGGTTCTTGAATCATGACGATTTTTTTCTGGGGTACACATGAAGATAGTACCAAAACTACGATGCCTATAAGTATAATTCTTGTTTTGTTTATAATCAGTTTCGTCATAACGAATATTCTTTCATGAAATTTAGGCAAAGATATAGATTTACTCTGATAAACTCTTATTGATGCGTGTTTTTTTTGAAGTTTGGCGTAATTTATGCTTATGATTTTGGTGCGTACAGAATGTGTTTACACTGCCGATTTATCGCATACGAGAATGGAGAGTATTTTGTGTTTTTATTTTTTCTTCCATTTTCGTTTGTTCCATCTGTTGAGCATAGCCCAACCGCGTATGTTTTCGTCCAATGAGAAAGCTATCCATATACCGATAAGTCCCCAGCCTAAGGTTATTCCGAAAAGATAAGAACAGCCAACAGCGACCAGCCACATTGACACGGCTCCAAATGCCACGGGGAAGATGTAGTCGCCGGCAGCGCGCAAGGCTTGTATGACAATCATGTTTAGTGCTCTGCCTACCTCTAAGAGAATATCTATCCAGACGACGATGCCCGTCAGAAGTATAATTTCGGGGTTGTCGGTCAGAAGAGCGACGATGTTTTTACCCGTAAGAGCAATGATGGTGCTTATTACGAGTGTGACCATGAGAGTGATCTTCAATGCGTAATTGGCTGTTTTGTGGGCGGCATTGTGTCTTTTATCGCCAACGAGGAATCCTACAAAAATGCTGTTCCCTTCGGCTACTGCAAAGGACAACAGATATGTTGCCATTACGATGTTGGAGACGTAAGTTCGTGTTATGAGAGCCTCGTTGCTTACGGCGTTTATCAGGTAAGTGACCACTACTTGAGAGAGACTATATGAGAGTAATTCTCCGGCCGAAGGTAGTCCAATGTCGAATATCTCTTTTAGTTTTTTCCAGTTGAAAGGCAAGATGTCTTTTTTGCCGAAGTCTTTGAGAACATATCCAAATAGAGCTATGGAAAGTATGACAACTGATGTGCTTCTTGATATGATTGTAGCTATTGATGCGCCTTCAATACCCATTTCCGGAGCTCCGAAATGACCGTATATCAATGTATAATTGCCGATGATGTTGATAATGTTTATTGCAATTATGGAGTACATCGGGAATTTTGGTCTTTGCAGTGCTCTGAGTATTGCTGATAGGGTCAATGAGATGGCTTGTAAAAAGGCAAATCCTCCGACATATTTCATGTATGTGATGGCGTTGCCCATTAATTCTTTTCTTAAATTCATCAGCGTAAGGATTTCTTCCGTGAAGATGAATAATCCCACACTTATTATGAGTCCGAATAGTACGTTGAAGATTATTGATACTGATACTATTGCTTTCATGGATTTGTCGTCTTGTGCTCCTAAATATCGTGCACACAGGACAGATGTTCCCGTTGTGACGACGCTAAACAGAAGGAACACCATGTTGAGTATTTGATTGACGACACCTACGGCTCCCACGGCATAATCAGAATATCCTCCGAGCATGAATGTGTCAACAATGCCCAATAGCATCATGAACGCAGTCTCTATGAATATTGGCCAAATAAGTTTTGTGAGTCTGTTTCGCAACGGACCTGTCACTTTTGGTATATGAAAAAGTCTTGATAAAGGCATGATTGGCAAATTTACAAGGCGTACCGTTTTTCATTTGGTACGCCTTGTATTTAGTTTATTTTTTCTTGTTCATTTTCGCTTGTTCCTCCATGAGTTGCTCCATTCTTACTTGCCATTTTGACTTCTTTCCGTTTTGAGGTCGTTTTTTGTTGGACTCTATTTTTGCCAATATGGCGGCTTCGTCAATGAAGAATGCTTTGATGACTACGGTCTGTAGCACAGTGATGAGTGTTGAAACGAAGTAGTAGTAACACAAACCTGCGGGGTAGTCGTTGAAGAAGAATAGCAACATTACCGGCATGAGGTACATCATGAATTTCATTCCGGGCATCTGTTGGTTAGACTGGGCTTGCATTGTGAACTTTGTGTAGACGATGTTCGTCACGCACATGAGCAAACAGAACAAACTTATGTGGTCGCCATAGAATGGTATAGAGAATCCCAAGTCTAATATTGAGTCGTATGTTGAAAGGTCGTCAGCCCAGAGGAATGATTCTCCGCGGAGTTCTACGGCTGCAGGGAAGAATCGGAATGCGGCAATCAATATCGGCATTTGAAGTAACATAGGCAAGCAACCACCCATCGGACTTACGCCTGCTTGTTTGTATAGCTTCATTGTTTCCTGCTGTCTTTCCATTGGTTTGTCGGCAGGTATCTTTGCGTTTATCTCGTCTATCTGTGGTTTCAGGACTCGCATTTTGGCTTGAGACTTGAATGACGAGTATGTGAATGGGAAGATGACAAGTTTGATGATTATTGTCAGTAGTAATATTATAAGTCCGTAACTGCTAAATGCGTTTTCCAAGAACTTAAATATTGGTATGATGGCCCACTCGTTAATCCAACCGAATATACCCCAGCCCAATGGAAGCAATTCTGTCAATTCCATGCCTTCGAAACTGTCGAGAGTGTAGAAGTAGTTTGGTATGAACAGGAATTGGAAGTCTGATTTCTGGTTGTTGTAGAAGTTGTATTTGACGCCTATTCGAGTGCTTATGTCTTTTATTATTGTGTCGGTTTCGGCACAAGCTTTAGAACTCATCTGAGCACCGGCAAAGTTGTCTTTTGCAACGAAGACAGTACTAAAGAATTGGTTTTTGACAGCTATCCAATCTATGTTCATGTTGACATCTTCGTCTTGGTTGCCAGTAGCACCAAGTTCTTCGACATCGCCTTCATCGTATCGGTAGTATACGCCGGACCATAAGCCTTCTGATTTATGACTCTTTTCGAGAGCCGGCATTTTGACGTCCCATTCCAAGTCGAGAGCAGCACCGTTGATTGATACATAGTCTTGTACGTTGGTGCTTTCTATGGAGTAGTCTAATGTGTAGCTGTCTTTTGCCAATGAGTAGATGTATTTGATAGCTCCATCGGCTATTGGGATAGACATTACAACAGATTGTGTGCTGTCCGATGATATTTCAATATTTGAGGCGTTGAAGTATAGGTCGCCGGTGAAATAGTTTCGGTTGTTGTGAATGAAGTTAAAGCCGAATCTGTTGGCGTCTCCGTCGAAGAGCTTTAGAGGTTTATCTCCGTATGCTTTATAGTCTTTCACTTCGGCGGAGTATACACGACCGCCTTTGGTCGAAATGGTTACCTTTATAAGGTTGTTTTCAAGTATTACGAAGCTATTATTGCCTTCAACGACATTTGCCAGTAGTCCATATTTCTTCATTTTTAATGAGTCCATCGCAGCAGAGTCGGTCGGAACGACTTCTGATTCTGCTTTTGCTTTGGCATTCAAGAGTTTGATGCTGTCTTCATAATGAGCTTTGGCACGAGCGACGGAGTCCATTTTTGCCTGCCATCTCATTCTTTCTTCTTCGCTTGGCTTGTTGATAAAATGAAAGCCAATTAGTATGGCGAATATTAAAACAAGACCTAAAATTGATTTCTTATCCATTATTGTTGTTTTGCTTTTTTGAACGGCAAAGTTAAAGGTTTATTTTTTTATCTGCAATAGTTTATTTTTCTCTTTTGGAAGCGATAAATGCATTTATCATTTGTCTTGCAATGCTCATTTCGCCGGGTAGTTGTGGTAAGGCTGTGTAGTGAAAGAATGCTCCATGGGTCAATTCGTCTTCTTGCAATGTTATTTCTCCTGATACATATTCTGCGGTAAATCCGATCATTAAACCAGATGGGAATGGCCATGGCTGATTGCCAAAGTACTTTATATTAGTCACTTTTAATCCTACTTCTTCTTTTAGTTCTCGTTCTACGCATTCTTCCAATGTCTCGCCTACTTCAAGGAATCCTGCTACTAAGCCGTAATGGTTGCTTCTGAAGTTACGTGCTTTTACCAATAATAATTCATCTCCTTTTGTTACCAATACAATGGCGGCGGGAGCTATCATTGGAAATATCTCATATCCGCATGACGGGCATTTTGTAGCATTGCTCATAAATGGTATTGTCGCTGTTCCGCACGAGGGACAGTATCTGCTGTGTTCTTTCCAGTGTATCATCTGCAAGCTTTTGCCACAGGCTTTAAATTGTTGTTGTGGCATTTTGTTGTAGAGGGGACGCAATTCAGAGCGTTGTAACGAAGATATGCTCTTAGCTTCCTCTTCTGATAGTCTGATAGCTAAGTATTTATCTTCACTGTCAATGGCAACGGGTATATAACGAGAGTTGTCTTCAATGTCTATTTGACAAATTTGTGGTAGAGAGAGGTCTTCGTTGATGAATATTTCCCTGCCACAAAGAGCTATTATGAAGGTATTCATGTCGTCTTGTTCTTAGATGTTATAATAAGTGTAATAGAGGCAACGATTATTATCATGCCTATGTAAGCCCATATTGAAGGTCGTTCTCCTAAGATGATTATTCCTAATATCACAGCTGTTACCGGTTCCAATGCCCCCATTATGGCTGTCGGTGTGGACCCTACATATTTTATGGCTTTTGCCATAGCTGTCAGTGATATGAGTGTAGGGAAAAGTGCTAATGTTATGACATATCCGTAATGACTCATGTTTGTCAAAGGGTATAGTTCGTTTCCACATATCATGCGTGCAACGAACAGCAATATTCCAAAAGTCAGAGCGTAGAAACTAAGTTTTAGAGATGATAGGTTCCTTAGTGTAGAAGACTTTTGTGTCATGACAATATATATGGCGTAAGTCAGAGACGAGAGTATTACTATCGATACGCCGAAGATGTTTTGAGAAGATGACACTTCGCCCTTGTTGAGCAGTGTTATGCCAAGTCCGACGCCTAACAGTGCCAAAATAATTGATATTGATGGTCTCTCTTTATAGAAGAGCATCATTATTATCGTGACCAATGCAGGATATACAAAGAGAAGAGTTGAGGCTATGGAGACATCTATATAGTTGTAGCTTTCAAAGAGAGATATAGATGAGACGGACATCAGTATGCCCATAAACAACAGCTGTAATGTCTCTTTACGGTTTATCTTAAAACTCTCACCTTGCAGTAGCATGAGTATTCCTATGAAGACGATAGCCAATGCGTATCTGTAGAATAAAACGGAATCCGTATTAAATCCATCGTTGTATAAGTTGACAGCCAAAGGGTTTATGCCGTAGCTTGCTGCCGATAAAGCACCGAGTAAATATCCTTTTGTCGTGTCTTTCATTGTTGTCGTCTGTTGTCTTAAGATAGCATTGCATATAAGCCGCTTACTGCCATGTATGCGTATACTATTTTACGAAGTAGCGTAGCTGAAATTTTCTCAAAGACAATTCTACCTATCAGTGTGCCGATGATAATTCCGGCTGATGCGTAGAGAGCCGAGACGCATACGTCTTCTGTCAAGAAGCCTTCCTTGGCCCTAAACATTGTCATGGCTACATTGCCTGCAAAGAAGTAGGCTTGCGTCATTGCCATATAGTCCACCTTTTCACGTTCCGATGCGACAAAGTAGAGTACGGCAGGCGGTCCTTGCATGGCGAAAAGTCCGCCTAAGATGCCACTCAGCGAACCCATGGACAACTGCATTGTTATTGTCGGGCGTATGCTTATCTTCTCGCTTATCAATAGGAAGTATATGCTCATAAGGACAAGTACTCCTCCCAATATCTGTTTGAGGTGAGTGTCCGATACGTGACTTACAAATTGTATGGCAAAGTACGAACAGATAATGAATGCAACTAATATCGGTAACAGACGTTTCCATTTTACATGATTCCAAATGCTTGTAAGTACGTATATTGATTGAAGTGCAGACAAAATACCTGATAATGTTGTGGCTTCTCCATACGACGACATGAGCAGAGGGAGAATGGTCATTATGAATATGCCAAACCCGAAACCGCTAACACGTTGTATGAAACTTGCTACGGTACATGCCGATATGAGTATCAATATGTCTATCACGCGTCTTTGTTTTCTTCTATTTTTTCCATCTCTTGCAATACCTCTTTGCGCAAAATGAGTATTCCTATCAAGTTGGGCATACTCATGAGTACTATGCCGATAGAGGCAATGCTCCATATTGTTGTTGTATCGGTAAACGCTCCGACAAAGAATGCCAATACGTATATTACCCTAAAAGGAATGATGGCTCGTGGTCCGAACAAGAACGACGACGCTCTGTCCCCATAATAACACCATGCTATAGATGTTGAGAATGCGAAGAGTAATAGTGAAAATGTCACAATATACTCGCCATAAGGTCCGAAAATACTTGCCGTAAACGCCTTCATGGTGAGTGGGGCACTGTGCAATAGCGATTTGCCTTTTACCGTTATTTTTGACCCATCGTCACTTTTTAGATCGGGAATGCCGGACTTTATATTCATCACTCCGTCGTAAGGTTGTCCATTGACAAATACTTGGACATCTTCTGCTATCGAATGCGAATGTATGATTGTTATGTCTTGGTCTATTATTTGACCATTATCAATCATTATGACACCATCGAAATACTCGTTTTTGTCATTTATGGCATTTTGTGTTTTGTACGGAGTGTTGTATGTGTCTTTCAAGATCAACATGTCTGCCATTTGAAATTCGTTGTAATACTTCTGATTCCATACGCCCGAACTTATTATCATCAGTCCGGTAAGCGAACAGATGACGACGGTGTCGATAAATGGTTCTAACAATGCTACCAATCCTTCTTGAGCCGGATATTTGCAACGAGCTGCGGCGTGTGCTATAGGAGCAGAACCTTGTCCGGCCTCGTTGGAAAATAGTCCTCTGCTGACGCCTTTTGAAAGTGCTATTGCTACTGTTGCGCCCAAGAAACCTCCACATGCCGATGTGCCACTCAGTGCGTCACAGAACATCTGTCCCAAGCCAGGGATAACGTTGTCAACGTTGCACGCTATCACTATCAGTGCTCCTCCTACGTAGATGACGCCCATCAACGGAACGAGCTTTTCGGTTACTTGCACTATTCTTTTTATGCCTCCTAACACCACCGATGCCAATACAATAGACAACACTGCTCCCACGACTATGGTAGATATGCCGAACGATGTGTGTATGGCTGTCGAAATGCTATTTGTCTGAGGCAAGCAGCCTGTCCCAAAAGCGCAAATAAGGGTAAAGCACGAGAAGAGTATTGCAAGCCATTTGCCGGTAGGTATAATGCCGTTTTTGTGCTTTATATTCAAGCGTTTTTTCATGTAGTACATAGGACCTCCGGCTATTGTGCCATCGGGTAGTTTCTCTCTGTATTTGTGCGACAACGTCACTTCTACAAATTTAGTTGCCATACCGATTAGAGCCGTAAATACCATCCACAATAGTGCCGATGGTCCGCCCAAATGTATAGCCAATGCTACACCGGCTATATTGCCGGTGCCGACGGTGCCGGAGAGAGCCGTTGCCAGAGCTTGGAAGTGAGAAGCATCGCCGGTTGAATTTTTGATATCGTGCTTGCCTCGTAATATTTGTATCGATTTTCGAAAGTATCTTATTTGGGGAAAACCTAAGTAGATAGTAAAGAAAAGACCTGTCCCTACGAGTGTTATGATAAATATCGGGTGTCCGCTTATATAGTTGTCGATTAAGGTTAGTATCTCTATTATTTGTTGCATGTTTTGTTTCGATGAATCTGGTTTTCAAAATGCAAATGTAGTATTTATGTGCATAAAAAGCTTATATGCGTTTATTTTTCGTTGTTATTTGTCAGAACGAGGCGTTTCGACGATGGTAATGTCGTATATGTCGTTGATGTTTATTCTTTTATTGTCGTCCATTATTAAATCACCCATGTATTCGTCAATATCTTTTACAATGTATGTTGTTTCGACGTATGAACCACCTTTTTTTTTCTTGTCGGCAACAAATTGCAACAACTTTACAATAGGTCGTTGTTGTAGTATCGAACGGAGCATTTCCAGCTTTATGTCAAGAGTCATTGCATAGTCTTCGTCGTGCGAAGCTCTCTCGGCGGTTAGACGTCCTGTCTCCGCAATGGCTTCTTCGTGTCCGTTGAGGGCGGCAAAGGGAGCAAATTGTGCAGTACGCTGATAATTGCTCATTTTGGCATGGTGCGACGGAAGAGGGTATGGCAGATTTATAATATCATCGTAATTGTCTGTCATGCCTTGTGTCCTCCTATTTGATTGTTGCGTTCTTTGGCAGTGGCTCCGTCTTTAAGATTCAGACCTTTCAGAATGGCGTTTTTGCCGTATCGTCTCTTTATGGCGATAAGAGCTTCTTGCATTCGTTGTTCTTTCTTGAGTTGTTCTTCTTCGCATTTCTCTTGTCGTTTCAATTCCTCATAATCAATGAAAAGGTCAAGTTGTATGAATCTTTCTTTTTTGACAATTTCGGGTGGCAAAATGTTGTTTGTCGTTATGTTTATTCTACGAATAAGCAGAGAGCTGTTTACTATTTTGTCGAAGCACTGACTTATGGCATTTATTATTATGCGAGCCGAAGAAGTGTGTTTGTCCAGATTAATTGTGCCTCTGGCATGTTTTGGGGTTTTTCTTCCGTAGTGGTCGATGCATATTTCGCCATCGTATGTATAGCCCGAGTTGTTGTTCAGACTTTCGGTGTCGTAGCCAATCATTAAGAGAAGTTGGTTAGTTGTCAAACCTTTTTCAACAAGAGTCAAGGCAATATTATCAGCCATTTCACATGTTACAACTTTTGCCTTGTCGGCAGTATAGGCGCAATGTAGCACTTGTCCGCTACTCATCGAATGGTTTTCGGGTTTATAGCTTTTGATGTCGTCGATAGAGCAAGGTTCCCAGCCCCAAGCGTGGTCAATGAGAAGTTCGGCATTTACACCGAAAAGTTTGTAAAGAAGAGCTTCGTTGTCGATAGAGCAACGTGCTATTTGTCCCATTGTCGTAATGCCATATATAGCAAGTTTGTCGGCAATGCCGTGGCCTATGCGCCAAAAGTCGGAGAGAGGGCGATGGTTCCACAGTAATTTTCGATAGCTCATTTCATCGAGAGTAGCAATACGTACGCCATCGTCATCGGCCGTAATATGTTTTGCTACTATGTCCATTGCCACCTTGCAGAGATAGAGGTTTGTCCCGATACCAGCAGTGGCAGTGATACCTGTTGTTTTGAGAACATCTTTAAGTATCATTCGAGCCAAATCGTGAGCGGTCGTTTTGTAGGTCGACAGATAGTTCGTAGCATCTATAAAGACCTCATCTATAGAGTAAACGTGGATATCCTCTTTGGCAATGTATTTCAGATAAACATCATAAATACGTGTGCTGTATTCGATATAGTATGCCATTCGTGGCGGTGCGACGATATAGTCGACGGCAACATCGGGGTGTGTTTTGATGACGTTGTCGAGATGAGACTTGCCCGACATTCGACGTCGTCCGATGTTCATGCGTCGTTCGTTGTTGACTTGGTTGATACGTTGTATGACTTCAAATAGACGAGCACGACCTTTAATGCCGTAGCTTTTCAGTGTTGGAGTGACGGCCAGACATATCGTCTTGTCGGTTCGTGAGTCGTCGGCTACAACAAGATTCGTATTGAGAGGATCCAAACCGCGTTCTATGCACTCCACTGAGGCATAGAACGATTTGAGGTCTATGGCAATATACGAACGAGTTGTATGTGTCATTGTCAGTTTGAATTTCGATGCGTTTTGCACTACAAAGATAAGAAGTTGTTTGAGTTTTTGCAATAAATTGAAAGAGACGTTCCGGAGGTCGAATTTTGTCGCATTGTCCTGACTGTTGATATGCCTCATAGGTAAAGTGAGTCATGCGTGTAACGACGTTTATCTTTCGACATTTCATTCAAAAGTCGAAAGATCAGTATAGCTACGACGAAGCTATAGTGATGATTTGATGTCCAAAAGAAGAAAAATGAGATATGGAAAATGAGAAAGAACAACGCTTTGACACGTCTGAAGCATAATCCGTTTCTGTTGAGAAGTGTTATTTAATAAAAAATAAATAGCTTCTAATGGGATAGTTGGTATTTACTATTGGAATGTATATCTTTGCGCCTAAAATTAGTTGTACAACAATAAATAGATACCATGTTTGAGAACTTAAGCGAAAGGTTAGAACGCTCATTTAAACTACTCAAAGGTGAGGGGAAAATCACCGAACTCAACATAGCTGAGACGTTGAAAGATGTTCGTCGTGCATTGCTCGATGCTGACGTCAACTATAAAGTGGCTAAGACATTTACTGAAAATGTCAAACAGAAAGCTCTTGGTCAGAACGTGCTGACAGCCGTCAAGCCGGGACAAATGATGGTTAAGATTGTCTATGACGAACTTACAGCCCTCATGGGTGGAGATGCTGTAGATATTAATCTAAAAGGCTCTCCGGCAGTGATTCTTATGTCGGGTCTTCAAGGTTCGGGTAAGACAACATTTTCGGGCAAACTTGCCAACATGTTGAAAGCAAAGCGAGGCAAGAATCCATTACTTGTGGCATGTGACGTATATCGTCCGGCGGCTGTAAATCAGTTGCAAGTTCTCGGAGAACAAATCAACGTACCGGTATATGCAGAGTTGGGCAATCAGAATCCCGTTCAAATAGCGCAAAATGCCATCAAGCAAGCCAAGACACAAGGACACGATGTCGTTATCGTCGATACAGCAGGTCGTTTGGCTATCGACGAACAGATGATGAACGAGATAGAATCTCTCAAGAAAACACTTAATCCGCAGGAGATTCTCTTTGTCGTTGATGCAATGACCGGACAAGACGCGGTGAATACAGCATACGAATTTAATCAGCGTCTTGATTTCGACGGAGTCATACTTACAAAGCTCGATGGTGACACACGCGGTGGTGCGGCATTGTCGATACGAGACGTTGTGAATAAGCCGATCAAGTTTGTAGGTACGGGAGAAAAATTGGAAGCCTTTGATGTCTTCTATCCAAGTCGTATGGCAGACAGAATCTTGGGCATGGGTGATATACGTTCGCTTGTGGAACGTGCTCAAGAGCAGATAGATGAAGAAGAGGCTCGCAAACTTCAGAAAAAGATTTCGCAAAACAAGTTCGACTTTACCGACTTCCTTTCTCAAATACATCAGATAAAGAAAATGGGTAATCTGAAAGACTTGGCTTCGATGATACCAGGTATGGGAAAGATGGTTAAAAATCTTGATATAGACGACAATGCGTTTAAAAGCATCGAAGCTATCATCTATTCGATGACACCAAAAGAGAGATCGAATCCGCAGATAATAGACGGTTCGCGCAGAAAACGAATTGCAGCAGGATCAGGAACATCCGTGCAGGAGGTAAACCGTCTTCTTAAACAGTTTGACGAAACGCGTAAGATAATGAAGATGATGAATTCAGGCGCAGGTAAGAACATGGCACGAATGATGGGTGCGTTGAAAGGTAGAAGATAAATAGAAAGAAAATAGAGAATGCTATGGAATTAATAGACGGAAAAAAAGTATCAAGTGCAATACGCCAGGAGATAGCGCAAGAGGTTGCAAAAATGGTTGCAGAAGGCAAGAAGAGACCTCATTTAGCAGCTGTTTTAGTTGGTCATGATGGAGGGTCGGAGACTTATGTGGCCAACAAGATTAAGGCATGTGAAGAGTGTGGTTTTGTATCGTCATTGAAACGTTTTGAGAGTGATATTACAGAGTCAGAACTTTTAGCTGTTGTCGAGGAACTGAATAATGATCCTGACGTTGATGGCTTCATTGTACAGCTTCCATTACCGAAGCACATATCGGAAGAGAAAGTCACAGAGGCTATTGACCCTCGTAAAGATGTTGATGGTTTTCATCCGCAGAACGTTGGAAACATGACAATTGGTGCAGAATGTTTTGTTTCGGCAACGCCACAGGGTATAGTAGATCTTATTAAACGTTATGGTATAGAGACAGCAGGAAAACATGCCGTTGTGATAGGTCGTTCGAATATTGTGGGTCGTCCGATGAGTATATTACTTTCTCAAAAGGGAATAGACTGCACGGTGACGGTGTGTCATAGTCGAACACCCAATATGGCGGAGATATGTAAGCAGGCAGATATCATTGTGGCGGCTATAGGAAAGCCGGGATTTGTTACAGCAGATATGGTTAAGCCGGGCGCAGTTATCATTGATGTTGGCACGACACGTGTCACAGATCCGACGGCACAACGAGGTTGGCGTTTGAAGGGTGATGTTGATTTTGAGAATGTGGCACCATTGTGTTCGTATATTACACCGGTTCCGGGAGGAGTGGGACCGATGACGATAGTATCGCTCATGAAAAATACTCTCTTAGCAGGGAAAAGACGTAAATAAACTGATTTTTACAAAAATACGTTGCATAAATGGGCGCACATTGTTGCGCTCATTTATTTTTTTTTGCGTTGAGGTGGTAGAATATTTATCAAAGTTAAATGTGGTCCGGATTAAACATATAGTGCGTACTATGTTAAATTGTGACGATGTCTTGATTCTATTACGTCTTATTAGAAATGTACGTGTTTATACCTGTATGGTAGTCAAAAAGAAATATAGTTGTGTTCGATATGGTGTATTTTTGTATTGGAGTGATTTTTTTTTAAAAAAAAGACGATAATGTTTTGTAGTTTCAAAAATAAGTTCCATATTTGCATTGGGATTTTTCATAAAACTTGGATTTAGTTAGCTGATTTAAGGA
>CALAUL010000091.1 GCA_937892255.1 uncultured Bacteroidales bacterium
CTGCATCAATATATCTATTCTCCCTCGTGTCGTACGTCGTTCTACTTCAACATAATCGGATACTTCATCTATCTATCGTCACTTTGTTTTGATTTTCAAAACAATCACATGTTATGCTCTTCTCGTGTTTATCCTTGCCGTCTTACACAAGAAATCATTCTTCTATCTTATACTCTTCAATCAAAGCCTTCACTTTCTTCTCGTTGAACAACTGCCACCATGCTAATTGCATAAACAACCAACCAACCCCGAAGAAGCCTCCAAGAAAAATACCCAAGACAAGATGCCACTTTGCAGATGGACTATCTTTTACCTTTGGCATGACAACAGGTTCTACAACTGAAAATACAGGTGTATTCTCCATAAGTGTCATCTTTGCTTGCTCCATCTGAGAAGATAACGTCTGCAAGAGAGAATACGACAACTCGTATTCGTCCGACAACTTCTGATACTCTATGTTGACACGCTCTGAAATCATATCACGATGCGAGTCTTTATATGCATAAAATTGCTCACGTATCTTCTCGTATTCCGACAATGTCTCTTGATAACGCTCTTCGATGAAGTCCAACGTCAGACGTGCTCTCTTCGTCTTGTATTCCGTGATTATCTTCTGCAACAAATCGACTGCCGTAGATGCCAATACCGCCGCTTGTTCGGGCGACTCGGCATAACATGACAACTCCATCGTCGAATAGATTGGGTCCTCCTCGACGATTATCATCTCCTGTATCTCTGCCAATGCCTTACGCTGCTTGCTTTCGAGTACCACATATTCGGTTGTGTCATCAGTTTCGACCGTCACAACCGCCTCTTCTTCTGATTCTGACCAACTCTTTATTGTACTCGGCAATCCCAATGTATACGCATACAGATATTCGCCAAATGTCGGTGTACGCTGCATCACGTGCTCGTAAAGACTCATTACAGTGTCCGGTTCTATCCATTTGACTTTCACATTCATGAGCTCCATCAAGAACGGTGTACTCGAAGCCACCTTCGGATATAGCTCTGCTGTAATAATATTACCATTGGTATTTGTCGACATGTCAACACCCGCCATGGCGGCCAAACCGCCCAAGTTGCCCATCTTAGATGACATATTTACATCTTCTACTGGTAATATCGATGCACTCGCCTTATAGACATCTTCTGTACATACATACTTGATGACTGCCAACAACGTTACAACGCCTATGCAGTACATAATGAACTTTCGTTTTGCCCAGAGATATAGCAAAAGCCATACTATATCAAACTGCTCTTCCTGTTTTTTTTGTTCTTCTGCCATATCGCAATTCTACTTTATAAGAGAAGCTATCACCGCCGCTATTGTTGCCAACGAACTTCCGACACTTACCCACTGTATCATATTCATTCCTTCCCTCTCCGGCTTTTTAGGTACTACAACCTCACAACCGGGCTCTACTTTCGGGTATTTGTTAAAGAACAATATCTTGCTTGTCGACACGGCTTTTCCGTTAGGATACATCACAAATGTCTTGCCCTTCCGTGCCGACTCTGAAAAACCACCGCTTCGCTTGATATACTTCTTTGCCGACTCCGGCTTGGTCCACTTAAACGATACCGGATTTAATACCTGTCCGCTCACTCTGACTGTTTCCATACGAGACGGTATTACTATCTCGTCTCCGGCTCGTAACAAGATGTCGTCATCTCCCCTTTTTGTAGACAAAACCTTCTCCATGTCTATCGATACAATCTCTAAAAAGCCTTGCTCGGGGACGAAGTCTATTGTATCCACCTGAAGAATCCTTGTCTGACGCAATCGCAACTTGTTGTCAGCATTCGATAAATTGACCTTTCTATAAATTTTGGCACCTTTCAGATATGCCAGAGGTGTAAGGCCGCCGGCTCTCTCTATCAACGTGCGTATGTTATCACTCTTGCTTGTCAGTTCGTAAGTGCCGGCAAAGAGTACCTCTCCCGTAATACGCACCGTACCTTTGAATTCTGCGGATGGTACTCGGCGAATAGTGACAATATCAAACGGCATCAACTTATACGAGTTGTCTTCACTGCCGAGAGCCAAATCTTTCGTTATTGTGACACTCTCGCGTCGAGCACTCTCCACTAACGATGTATCAGCCTCTTCCAACGACAATCGACGAACTATCTCCACTTTTGACATTGAAGCGTCTTCGGTGAAACCTCCTGCCAACAAGATGATATCGCCCAACGTGAGATTCTCTCTGTAATCGAATTCGCCGGGGAAACGAACTTCGCCCTTTATCTCTACCGACGGAATGACTCGCATGTCGTCTATCGTCGATATAAGCACCTTGTCTCCTGATTTTAAGTCCAAATCGTACTTACCCGATGCCAAGTCCGCCACGTTGAAATTAAGTGACTCCAATGTGTAGTCGTCCTTCAAACGTGTTATGACACCTCGCGTCATGAAGGCATTCTCGACCAATCCGCCAGCACTCTGCAACAACTCCGACAACTTCATACCTTCCTTATACTCGAAGTTGCCCGGCAAGAATACTCCGCCCTCTATCGACACCGCATTGTCAAGTCGTTCGATATTGACCTTGCCAACCAAGATACTGTCGCCATTGGCAACTAATGTCTGCTCTGTCTCCGATACTCCTTTAAATTCGTAGCCTTTAATTCCGACTCTGAACAGTTCAATATGTCTCTCATTGGCATGCAGGTCAAAACCGCCTGCATAGTCTATCATATCCGCCACGTTCTCGCCCTCTTTAGCCTCATAATATCCCTCTCGTTTGAATGCTCCTCCCATATACACTCGTTTCTGATATGTCGGAACCATGACTATATCTCCCTCAAACATCGGTACATTGACCGTCGCATTGCCATTAAGAAGGAAATCATACACGTCGAGCGTTGCAACAATCTTGCCTTTGCGGATAACCTGCACATTTCTGAACGAACCGTTTCGGTTAGGCCCTCCACTCAGATACAACACGTTGAACAGCGACGAGGCTCCCGACACGGTGTATGTTCCCGGGCAGTTGACTTCTCCCATGACATTGACTTTGATAGTACGCAGACGTCCTATTGTTATGGTCGCCGTAGTACGCTCTCCCAAGTCGGTGTATATGCTCTTTAGACGCTGACGGATTATCTCTCTTGCATTCTTATACTCCTCGCCCAAGACATTGACCGCTCCGACAATTGGAATATTGATGATGCCATTGCTACCAACCTCCAACTCATACGCCTGTTGCGATAGTCCGGCAATATCGATTTTCAACACATCGCCCGGACCCAAGATATACGACTCCGGCACCGGAGCATTCGAACTCGGTTCAAAAGAGAGTTTCTCATTGTTGAAAAGTGTAAACCCAAATATCAACGAATCCATCTTCTCGGCTACGAAAGCACCTTTGGGACTGACCTTTTCGTTATCCATTCTATCCTCCTTCAACATGGCTTTCTGCTTCTTCTCATTGTTTTTCATCTTTGCCTTCATCGAAGAAGAAGAGTTGATGCGTGACTCTATGGCCTTCAACTGCTCGGCTGTAGCACCATTATCTTGAGCCATAATCAATATCTGACTCATCGAATAGCCTTTGTTTATCATCTCTTCTGTCAGACGACGTATCTGGACTTCCGAGAGACTGGCTTCGTTGTTACCCTGCTGTTTGTACTTTTGAATAAGTTCCTGCATTTGCTCGGGCGAGACGTCTTGTCCCGCAACTGTCCCCGCTCCGACAAATAGTGCTATTAACACCAATAATAAATATCTGTACATCATGTATTTGATTAATCTTTTTCACGGCTCCGCCCCGTCACTTACATCTGTAAGCAACTCGGAGCCCAATTTTGATGCAAAAATACAACTTTGCACCGTATATTCAGCATCATAATAGGTGAAATATTTACAAATATACACTTTCACCTACTCACCGCTTTGCCTTTATTTTTCGTTTCACCCGAAAATCATCTCTTACCTATCGCATTTTCAGGTCTCTACGACAATCACAGACAATTACGGCTCATCTTCTGACCCTATGTATGTCTATATCGTGTACTCTGCATCGATATTTCATCAAACCGCCCTCTGCTCGTCAAAGCACAAGAGCGCACGTTCGATGACTTTATCCATGTCATAGTACTTATATTCTGCCAATCTGCCACCAAAGATGACGCCATCACACTCTTCTGCCAATGCTTTATACTTGGCATAGAGCGCAGTATTACGTTCATCATTCACCGGATAGTAAGGCTCCATGCCTTCTGCCCACTCCGTCGAGTACTCTCTCGAAATGACTGTCTTGGACTGAACGCCATACTCAAAATGTTTGTGTTCTATAACTCTCGTATACGGCACTTCTGCCTCGGTGTAGTTCACTACGGCATTGCCTTGATAGTTCTCCTCATCGAGCAATTCCGTCTCAAATCTCACCGTTCGATATTCCAACTTACCATAACGATAGCCGAAATATTCGTCAATAGCCCCCGTAAAGACTACCTTGTCCGCCATGGCGTCATACTCCTCGCGCAAAGCGAAATAGTCAACACCCGTGCGAACTTCCACTCCCGACAACAGCCCGTCAATGAGTTTGTTGTACCCACCTATAGGAACTCCCTGATACTTATCATTGAAGTAGTTGTTGTCATAGGTAAAACGGACAGGCAGACGTTTTATTATAAACGCAGGCAACTCCGTACATTTCCTCCCCCACTGCTTCTCGGTATATCCCTTGACCAATGCCTCGTAGATATCCTTGCCTATCAACAGCTGAGCCTGTTCCTCCAAGTTACGCGGCTCACTGACACCATCGGCCTGCATACGTGCATAAGCCTCGGCCTTCTGCTCCTCTATCTTAGCCTTTGCCTCTGTCGGAGTCTTGACACCCCACATCTGGTAAAATGTATTCATGTTGAAAGGCAAATTATACAGCTTACCCTTGTAATTTGCTATAGGAGAATTTGTATACCTATTAAACTCAACTATCTCGTTGACATAATCCCAAACCTCTTTATTGGAAGTGTGAAATATATGTGCGCCATACTTGTGAACGTTTATTCCCTCGACATCTTCACAATAGATATTTCCACCCACATGAGGACGTTTATCAATGACCAAACAAGATTTCCCTCGTTTTTTCGCCTCGCAAGCATATACAGAGCCAAACAATCCGGCACCAACTATCAGATAATCGTATTTCTTCATTATTTAATTCTTTCTTTATTCCAAATATCAATTTGGGGACAGCAAAAATATAGCAAAAATACCTGCAAAACAAACTATCCGACAGGTTTCTTTCAGAGAAAATGTGTTTTCGACATATATCTCAAAAATATCGACGTTACGAACAACATTTTATATGGATATTGTCCGCTGTGCACAACATCTGTAATGCGATTTTCTCTGTGTTTTGCCCACAATGGGCAAGATTGGCAATACCAATTGCATGGATTACTGCCAACTGTTGGCAATATCAGTAATATCTTTTTCTGGGTTTATTGTCCGAAGTGGGCAACATCAGTAATGCGATTTTCTCGGGTTGGTGTCCGCTGTGCGCGGGGCACATACTTTTTTTTCACTACGTTCAAGCGCAAGCGGAACTGTGCGGATATAAACAGTCCCGCCTGCGCCTGAGCGAAGCGAAGAAAATGTAAGCAAAAAGAGTTTTCTGTATTAATTAGCCACTGTGCGTGGGGCACTCACTTTTCTGTATGGACAGAAAAGTAAGCAAAAGAGCCACCGCACGGACGCCCTTTAGCTAAAAATTGACTCCAAAATGCTAAACTCGTCAAACTCGCTACGCTCAGACAGTGCCGAGTTCTTAACGCATTTTGAAGCCAATTTTCTTCACGCACAGGGCTGAAAGGTGCGGAGATAGTTACCAAGCGTGATTGTTGGGTTGACTGAAGGGTTTTTGAATAGAAACTGAATAGGGATTGAACGATGTTTTTTTTTAATCCTACATCAATAAACCTCCGCTCGGTTGGAGTTATAATCCAACCGCTGTGAATATCAGCATTTGCAATGCTTTGAGAGCTTCCGTTTATCAGTGTATATTTGAACCGCTTTTTGCTTGGGCTTATGTCCGTTGTGCACAACATCAGCAATGTGTTTTTCTCGGGTTGGTGTCCGCTGTGCGCGGGGCACATACTTTTTTTTCACTACGTTCAAGCGCAGGCGGAACTGTGCGGATATAAACA
>CALAUL010000092.1 GCA_937892255.1 uncultured Bacteroidales bacterium
AGGCTGTTGAGGAGTACAACGAATTGAGGTCTGTGGTTTATAAGCCAGTGACTTATGGCACAGAGTCAGCTGATGTGATGAAAGAGAGGCGTTTGAAGGGCAAGGTGAGTGAATACGAACGGCAAGAGCGCGAGCGTGCTATTGCTCACAACAATTCCGAACAGTATGTCTATATGGTTGTGCGTAAGCGTATTGACGAGGTGACAGATGAGGAAATCCTTAATTCAAACAATATCTATGTGCGCAACGGCGGAATGAGTATGAGTGTTGATAAGAAGGATTTTGTGTATTACAGAAAGAAGGGACGAATAGACAAATTTCTCAGAAAGAAGCGAATAGAGCAAGCTGATGATTGCGGTTTGCCGACGTTTAGGTATTATGGTTTATCCAACAGAGAACGAAGATACTACGACGGCAAGACGTTGCTTACTTCAGATGTTATGCCCAAACACAAGAGACGTATAGAGGTAACGCTCAAAGATTTGCAGACTTACGATTATGAAGATGAGTTGAAGTTTATGGATATTTTTGTTACGGTGGCTGCAAGAAAGGTGTTTTTGGATAGCGAGCTTATAGAGAAATTGAGAGATAGAGCTTTTTTGAGAAACATTAAGGGGCTTACAGAGAGCGAATTGAGGAGTATATTGAGAGTGAACACTATTTCTAAGAAGAGATAGGAGGGAAGAGATAGGAGATAGGAGATAGGAGATAGGAGTTAGGAGGTAGAAGTTAGGAGATAGGAGATAGGAGTTTTTTAATTAGGAATTAATTCAATTAGGAATTGACAATTAGGAATGGGTAATGTGGTGTGTTATAGTGCAATGGACGGATGATGTGTCTTTAGATAATGTGTTGGTGAGTTGTTTGAGATGGTAATAATGTGATTTTAACTTATTCCTAAACGGTAAACTATTCCCAAATATGATTATATTTGCAACTGAAGAGCAAAATAAATATCAATAAATACTATCTACAATCATGAAACATCTATTTTTGATGGGGGCATTATTCCTAAGTGGCATAGCCATGGCACAGAAGGCTGTTGTCGAGAGTCCTGACAATATGCTCAAAGTGACTGTTGACTGCAAGGAGGGTAAACTCTCATATGTTATTGATTATAACGGTAAACGAATGCTCAATGAGTCTCCTCTTGGGCTTAATGCTAATATAGGTAATTATGCTGATAATCTCAGTTACCAAAGACATGAGATAACAAAAGTAACAGATTCATATAAGCTCAGAAATAGCAAACAGTCAAATATCTCATACGAGGCAAATAGACTCGAATATTTGATAAAAAACGGTGATGGGGCAGAGATGACGCTTGTGCTACAGGTGAGCAACAACAATGTAGCTCTTTGCTACGAACTTTCAAAGAAAGGTGAGACAGGTTCTATTCGTATCATGAATGAGGTTACGGGTTATAACTTCCCGCAGCAGACTACAACATTCTTAACACCTCAAAGTGATGCAATGATAGGTTGGAAACGTACCAAACCATCGTATGAGGAGGAATACAAGGCTGATAGACCTATGAATGAGCGTTCTCAATTTGGACATGGATATACATTCCCTTGTCTTTTCCGTGTAGGTGAAGATGGTTGGGTGTTGCTTAGCGAAACGGGTGTTGACAGTCGCTACTGTGCATCGCATATCAGCGATTACGAAAATGGTCTCTATACTATAGCATTCCCAATGCCAGAAGAGAATAACGGCAATGGAACTGTTGAACCTGCTTTTTCACTGCCCGGTGCAACACCTTGGCGCACATTTACTATTGGCTCTGACCTTAAACCGATTGTTGAAACGACAATACCTTGGGATGTTGTCAAACCACGATATGAGAGCGATAAGATATATAAATATGGCAAAGGAACATGGAGTTGGATATTATGGCAAGATAATTCTATCAATTATGATGACCAAGTCAAATTCGTTGACCTTGCTAATGCTATGGGATTTAACTATACTCTTGTGGATAATTGGTGGGATACCAATATCGGTAAAGAAGGTATGGAACGACTAAGCAAATATGCTAAGACTAAAGATGTTGAACTCTTCGTATGGTATTCTTCAAGTGGCTATTGGAATGATATAGTTCAAGGACCTACTAATATTATGTTCAACTCTATCTCTCGTAAGAAAGAGATGAAATGGCTCAATAGCATAGGTGCGAAAGGTATAAAAGTAGACTTCTTTGGGGGTGACAAACAGGAGACAATGCGCTTGTATGAGGACATATTAAGTGATGCTGAAGATCATGGGCTTATGGTGATATTCCATGGGTGTACTCTTCCTCGTGGTTGGGAACGTATGTATCCTAATTATGTGGGATCGGAGGCTGTACTTGCTTCGGAAAATCTCATCTTTGCTCAGCATTGGTGTGATACTGAGGCTTTCTATGGTACACTTCATCCATTTATACGCAACACCGTTGGTTGTATGGAATGGGGTGGTAGCTACCTCAACAAACGTATGAATAGAGGCAACGATGGCGGTAACACCAGACTTACAAGTAATGGCTATTCTTTAGCAACAGCCGTATTGTTTCAAAATCCTATACAGAACTTCGCTATTGCACCAAACAACCTCACCGATGCACCACAGTATTGTCTTGACTTCTTGCGTAATGTGCCGACAACGTGGGACGAAACACGTTTCATAGAGGGTTATCCCGGTAAATATGTAGTGCTCGCTCGTCGTAATGGTGATAAATGGTATTTAGCAGCAATAAATGCTATGCAGGAGGAGTTGAAGTTGAATTTGGATATTAGCTTTATGACATCAACAGACGTATCTCTCTATGATGATAAGAAAGAAGAACAGATGATAAAGACTAAAAAAGGCATTTACAAATGCACCATAGCCCCCAATGGCGGAATAGTCTTGGTTAAGTAGATTTCGAGAAAAGACGAGACAAACAAAGCGAAAGACGGCTGTTCGTGTAGCACGGGCAGCCGTTGTCATATAAAATGAACTCTACTGGGAAGAAAAAAGCAAAAATATTTGTTTATTTAACTTTGTTAATATAAAATTGCATTTAATTGATAAAAAGAACCGATATTCGAGGTATGAGTTTGAGATATTTATCAAGACGAAAGAGAGCTTAACATGGATAGTTAGAGGAAAAACGACTCCATAAATATCTTTGTGATGATTCGTGAGATTAGCGGGGTGTAATTGCTTGATTATTGCGAAATAATTAGTAATTTTGCAGATGATAAAGAAGCCTTGCGAAGTGTCGTATACATGCAAATATTTATCGACATGAGAATCAAGGTATAACAAAGAAATATTAAGTAAAAATAAGCAATAATCCTCAATGGAACACATACGCAACTTTTGTATCATTGCACATATTGACCATGGCAAAAGCACATTGGCTGACCGTCTTTTGGAATTTACAAAAACAGTCACTGGTAATGACATGCAAGCGCAGGTGCTCGACGACATGGACCTTGAACGCGAACGCGGTATCACTATTAAGAGTCATGCCATACAGATGGACTATACTTTAGATGGTCAGAAATACGTTCTTAATCTTATCGACACACCGGGACACGTAGACTTCTCGTATGAAGTATCACGTTCTATCGCAGCATGTGAAGGAGCATTGCTTATCGTTGATGCCACTCAAGGTATACAAGCACAAACAATATCCAACCTATACCAAGCAATAAATCACAACCTCGAAATCATACCCGTTATGAACAAGATGGACATGCCAAGCGCTATGCCGGAAGAGGTTGAAGATCAGATAATAGACCTATTAGGTTGCGAACGCAGTGACATAATTCGCGCAAGTGGCAAGACCGGAGAGGGAATACCAGAGATACTACGTGCTATCGTAGAGAAAATACCTGCGCCAAAGGGAGACCCTGAAGCACCACTGCAGTGTCTTATCTTTGACTCTGTGTTTAATTCGTTTCGTGGCATTATAGCTTACTTCAAGGTTGTCAACGGCATTATGCGTCAAGGCGACTTGGTGAAGTTCGTTGCCACAGAAAAAGAATATGACGCAGATGAGATAGGCGTTTTGCGTTTGGATATGGAACCACGCAAAGAGTTACGCACAGGCGATGTGGGTTATATCATAAGTGGTATAAAGACAAGTAAAGAGGTAAAAGTAGGTGATACCATAACACATATAGAACGTCCATGCGAGAAAGCCATTGAGGGTTTTGAGGAAGTCAAACCTATGGTATTTGCTGGTATATACCCTATAGTGACCGATGACTACGAAGACCTACGTGCATCAATAGAGAAGCTACAACTCAATGATGCCTCTCTCACATTCCAACCAGAATCATCATTGGCCCTTGGATTTGGCTTCCGCTGTGGTTTCTTAGGATTGCTACACATGGAAATTATACAGGAGCGTTTGGATCGGGAATTTAATATGTCTGTCATCACCACAGTGCCTAACGTTCCATATAATGCGTACACCAAGAAAGGAGAGCTTGTAGAAGTTCATACCCCTTCAGCACTGCCAGAACCGACAGTGTTGGACCATGTAGAGGAACCGTATATCAAAGCTCAGGTGATAACAAAGAGCGAATATATAGGACAGATAATGACACTTTGCCTCGGCAAACGTGGCACACTCATTCGTCAGACATACCTCACAAGTGACAGAGTAGAATTAGAATATGACATGCCACTTGCAGAGATAGTATTTGACTTCTACGACAAGCTGAAGAGTATATCTCGTGGTTACGCTTCGTTTGACTACTATCCGATAGGATACAGACAGAGTACACTTGCAAAAATGGACATTCTCCTCAATGGAGAAAAAGTTGATGCACTATCGACATTGACCTTTATTGACAATGCAGTACCAATAGGTCGCAAGATGTGTGCAAAGCTCAAAGAACTTATTCCTCGCCAGCAATTTGATGTCGCAATACAAGCAGCCATAGGTGCAAAGATTATTGCACGTGAGACAATCAAGGCCGTACGTAAAGATGTGACAGCTAAATGTTACGGCGGTGATATATCTCGTAAACGAAAGCTCCTTGAGAAACAGAAAGAGGGTAAGAAACGAATGAAGCAAGTAGGTAACGTTGAGGTACCACAAAAAGCATTCCTCGCAGTACTCAAACTTGACGATTAAAAGATAAACAACAAAACAAAGCAGACACTATTCTAATATCACTTGTCTGCATAAATGATAAAAAAATGAAAGGTATAGTATTAGCAGGAGGAAGTGGCACACGTCTCTACCCAATTACAAAGGGCGTTAGCAAACAGCTATTGCCATTATTCGACAAACCTATGGTTTACTATCCTGTTTCTGTACTTATGCTTGCAGGTATCCGAGATATTCTCATCATCAGTACACCAACAGATTTACCTGGATTCAAACGTCTTTTGGGTGATGGTTCAGACTATGGTGTAAACTTCCAATACGCCGAACAACCCTCTCCTGATGGTTTGGCTCAGGCTTTCATTATAGGTAAGGAGTTTATTGGTGATGATTGTGTATGTCTCGTACTCGGAGATAATGTCTTTTATGGACATGGCTTTACCGAACAGCTGCAACAAGCTGTGATTAATGCTGAGAAAGACAACAAAGCTACTATCTTTGGCTATTGGGTTAACGACCCCGAACGTTATGGAGTTGCAGAATTTGACAAACAAGGCAACGTGCTTGGTATTGAAGAAAAACCTACTAAGCCAAAATCAAACTACGCCGTTGTAGGTCTCTATTTCTACCCTAACAAAGTTGTTGACGTTGCGCATAATATCAAACCATCAGCACGAGGAGAACTGGAAATAACAACAGTCAACCAGCGTTTCTTAGAAGACAAAGAACTCAAAATGGAACTCCTTGGACGTGGTTTTGCATGGCTTGACACTGGTACACATGACTCTCTTGCTGAAGCATCTACATTCATAGAAGTAATAGAGAAACGTCAAGGCTTAAAAATAGCATGTCTTGAAGAGATAGCGTATTACAACAAATGGATAACTAAGGAGAAACTACTTGAACTCGCAGAGCCAATGAAGAAAAATGGTTATGGACAATATCTTATCTCTTTGGCAAACAAATAATAAAATCAGATGAATGTAATAAAAACAGACATAGATGGCGTTGTAATCATTGAGCCTAAGATATTCAACGACTCAAGGGGTTATTTCTATGAATCATTCTCACAACGAGAATTTGAAGAAAAAGTTTGTAAGACAATCTTTGTGCAAGACAATCAGAGTTGCTCAAGCTATGGTGTGATACGAGGTCTACATTTTCAAAAACCTCCATACTCTCAAAGCAAATTGGTTCGTGTCATTGAAGGCAAAGTTCTCGATGTAGCTGTTGATATTAGAAAAGGCAGTCCTACATTTGGACAACATGTAGCCGTAGAGTTATCTGCAGAGAACCACCGACAGCTTTTCATACCTCAAGGCTTTGCTCATGGTTTTGCTGTATTAAGCGAAAGAGTAGTTTTCCAATATAAATGCGACAACTACTACGCTCCTCAAAGTGAAGGAGCTATAGCTTATGATGACCCCGCACTTGGTATCGATTGGCGTATACCGACAGAGAAACAGATATTAAGCGATAAGGATAGAAATCATAAGATACTATCAGAGGTTGATTTTCTTTTTGACTATAACGAGCAACTCTATTAGCAATGAAAATACTTGTAACAGGAGCCAATGGACAGTTGGGAAGTGAACTTAGAAGCGTAGCTTCGTCAAGTAAACATGATTACATCTTTACCGATGTGGCAGAACTTGACATTGCAGATATAGATGCTATCTTTAAGTTTATGGAGACAAATAATATAGAAGTGGTTATTAATTGTGCCGCATATACCAATGTCGACAAGGCTGAAGATGACGAGAGAACAGCAAATCTTATAAATCGTGATGCGTCGGAGAACCTTGCTGTTGCTTGTAAGGTTAATAATGCTATGCTTATTCATGTATCAACGGATTATGTCTTTGGAGGGAAGTCGTGTTTACCATTGACGGAAGAACAGCCGACTTCTCCCATAGGCGCATACGGACGTACAAAACTCGCAGGAGAAAGAGCTATACAAGAAGTAGGATGTAGATATATGATATTCCGTACATCATGGCTTTATTCTGAGTTTGGCAATAACTTTGTCAAGACCATGATGCGTCTGACGAATGAACGTGACAATCTCAATGTAGTCTTCGACCAAGTTGGCACACCTACATATGCTGCTGATTTAGCATCAACGATAGCACATATAATAGAGAATGATATGCTCGACAAAGAGGGAATATATCATTTCTCCAACGAAGGAGTCTGCTCATGGTATGACTTTGCTATCGAGATAGCATCTCTCGCTGGAAATGTATGTGACATAAAGCCTTGCCACAGTTCGGAGTTCCCATCAAAGGTAGAACGTCCGAGTTATTCGGTACTCGACAAGACAAAGGTAAAAACAACTTTTGGCGTTAAGATACCATACTGGAAAGAGAGTTTGAAAGAGTGTATGAACAAAATAAAATAGTGTAACCCAATAAACAACTCAATAAGATAGAACAATGAAAAATATTCTAATAACAGGCGGTGCAGGTTTTATCGGAAGCCATGTTGTCCGTCTCTTTGTAAATAAATATCCTGAATATAAAATTGTCAATCTTGACAAACTGACATATGCTGGCAATCTCGCAAATCTAAAAGACATAGAAGACAAGCCAAACTATTTCTTCGAAAGAGCCGACATCTGTGACTTTGACCTTATGATGGAGCTCTTTGCGAAATATGATATTGACGGAGTGATTCATTTGGCAGCAGAGAGTCATGTAGACCGCTCTATAAAAGACCCTTTTACTTTTGCAAGAACAAATGTAATGGGTACATTATCTCTTCTTCAAGCTGCTAAAGCTACATGGGACGCCAAACCTGAAAAATACGAAGGGAAACGTTTCTATCACATCTCTACAGATGAGGTTTACGGGGCTCTCGAACTTACAAAACCAGATGGAGAACCACCATATGGTGATGAGTTCTTCTTAGAGACAACGAAGTATAATCCACATAGTCCCTATTCAGCATCTAAAGCGTCGTCAGATCACTTCGTGAGAGCATTTCATGACACATATGGTCTTCCTACTATAGTAACCAACTGTTCTAACAACTATGGACCTTATCAGTTTCCAGAGAAGCTCATTCCTCTCTTCATAAACAACATACGTCATTCTCGACCTCTTCCTGTATATGGTAAAGGCGAAAATGTTCGTGATTGGTTATATGTTGTTGACCATGCTCGTGCTATAGATGTGATATTTCACCAAGGTAAGATTGCAGACACTTACAATATAGGTGGATTTAACGAGTGGAAGAACATAGACCTCATAAAGGTCATCATTAAGACAGTGGATAAACTTCTCGGTAATCCTGAAGGTACATCTGAAAAACTCATCACTTACGTCACTGACCGTGCAGGACATGACCTTCGATACGCTATAGATAGCAACAAACTCAAGAAAGAACTTGGATGGGAGCCCTCATTGCAGTTTGAGGAAGGCATTGAGAAGACTGTTCGCTGGTATCTTGACAATCAAGAGTGGATGGACAACATCACATCTGGTGACTACGAAAAATACTACGACGAGATGTACAAAGGACGTTGATAATAAAAATAACCGATATTCAGAAGAGGCTCAACTTTCGTTTTGAGCCTCTTGTTGTTTTATAAGAGAAGAACAACGACCAAAAAACAACGAAACTGCGAAGCGTAGTTGGTAGATAAACTATGATTATTTATCTTTGTGCTCCGAAAAGTTTAATAAAGAGATATATCGAACGATGAGCGAAAAGAAGAATTACAAGCGAACGTTAGTTACGACAGCTTTGCCTTATGCTAATGGACCTGTGCATATTGGTCATTTGGCCGGAGTCTATGTGCCGGCTGATATCTATACGCGTTATTTGCGATTGAAGGGAGAAAATGTGCTTATGGTAGGTGGTTCAGATGAACATGGAGTACCTATTACTATAAAAGCTCGCAAAGAAGGCGTTACACCGCAGGATATTGTGGATAGGTATCATGGCATAATAAAGAAGTCATTTGAGGAGTTTGGAATATCTTTTGATGTCTATTCTCGTACTTCGTCAAGTACACATCATGAGACAGCATCTGAATTCTTTCGCAAGTTGTATGATAAGGGTGAATTTGTTGAGCAGACCTCGCAGCAGTATTATGATGAAGAAGCACAGCAGTTTTTAGCAGACAGATATATCACTGGAACATGTCCGCATTGCAAGAATGATAAGGCGTATGGAGACCAATGTGAAGCATGTGGAACATCGTTGTCGCCATTAGACCTAATCAATCCTAAATCTACTATCTCGGGTACTACGCCTGTTTTGCGAGATACCAAACACTGGTATTTGCCTCTTGATAAGCATGAGGCGTGGCTAAAGGAGTGGATACTTGAAGGGCATAAGGAGTGGAAGAGCAATGTCTATGGACAGTGTAAGAGTTGGCTTGATATGGGATTGCAACCTCGTGCTGTGAGTAGAGACCTCAATTGGGGTATACCTGTGCCGGTAGAAGGCGCAGAGGGAAAAGTGCTCTATGTGTGGTTTGACGCACCGATAGGTTATATCTCCAATACAAAGGAGATATGTCCTGATACATGGGAGACATGGTGGAAGGACGATGAGACGCGTATGCTGCACTTTATAGGTAAAGACAACATTGTGTTCCATTGTATCGTGTTCCCATCAATGCTTAAAGCTTACGGAGACTTTAATCTTCCCGAGAATGTTCCTGCTAATGAGTTCTTGAATCTCGAGGGAGATAAGATCTCGACATCGCGCAATTGGGCGGTGTGGTTGCACGAGTATTTGGTGGATTTTCCTGGTAAGCAAGATGTATTGCGTTACGTCTTGACAGCCAATGCACCGGAGACTAAAGATAATGACTTCACGTGGAAGGACTTCCAAGCTCGTAACAACAACGAACTTGTTGCCATCTTTGGTAATTTCGTTAATCGAGCTATGGTGCTGACACATAAGTACTTTGAAGGCAAGGTGCCTGCATGTGGAGAACTCACAGACTATGATAAGGAGACGTTAAGAGAATTTGAAGATGTCAAGGGACAGGAGGAGTCGTTGTTGGATATCTTCCGTTTCCGAGATGCTCAGAAAGAGACAATGAACCTTGCTCGTATAGGCAATAAGTATCTTGCCGACACAGAACCATGGAAAGTAGCGAAGAGTGATATGGCCAGAGTGGCTACGATACTCAACCTGTCGTTGCAGATAGCAGCGAACTTGGCTATAGCCTTTGAGCCATTTTTGCCATTCTCTGCAAAGAAGTTGAGAGAGATGCTTAATATGGGCGATGCGGATTGGAGTCGTTTGGGAAGTGTAGAACTTTTGGTAGAGGGACATCAGTTGGGTAAGGCAGAATTGCTATTTGAGAAGATAGAAGATGCGACGATAGAAGCGCAAGTGCAGAAGCTCCTTGATACAAAGAAAGCCAATGAAATTGCAGAACGTAAAGCCGCCCCTATTGCGGAGACGATAGAGTTTGGCGATTTTGAGAAACTCGATATACGCATAGGAACAGTTGTTGAGTGTCAGAAAGTGCCCAAGGCTGACAAATTGTTGCAGTTCAAGATAGATGACGGCTTGGGAGGTAGGACTATAGTATCCGGAATAGCAAAGTACTATGCACCGGAAGACCTTGAAGGAAAACAAGTTTGTTTTATTGCAAATCTTGCACCACGTAAATTGAAGGGCATAGAGAGTCAAGGAATGATACTCTCGGCAGAGGATGCTGATGGTCGATTGGTGGTTGTGGGACCAACAGGTGTTGTGATGCCCGGAAGTCAGGTTAAGTGATGTATAGTGCTTGTAAATAAAGCGTTAAATAATATTAACCAAAATATTTAGTCAAAGGTGTTGCGAGTAAAAGAAAAAGCATATATCTTTGCAAGCGCAAAAGAGAACAAACACTCTTAGCGTTAAAATAGGCGGTCCCTTCGTCTATCGGTTAGGACGAGAGATTTTCATTCTCTAAAGAGGGGTTCGACTCCCCTAGGGACTACATAGTATTAAATAATTGAATAAAATAGGATAAAGAGATGGCAAATCATCAATCTGCAATTAAAAGAACACGTCAGATAGAGAAGCGTAGATTGCACAATCGTTACTATGCAAAGACAACTCGTAACGCTATTAAGGCTCTCCGTCAGACTACAGAGAAGGAGGCAGCTGCTGCTCTTCTTCCAAAGGTATCATCAATGTTGGATAAGCTCGCAAAGCGTAACATCATACATAAGAATAAAGCAAGTAACTTGAAGTCAAAGCTTGCTAAGTACATCAACAAGCTCGCTTAATTCTTGTAAGGGTATTAAGGTCCCTTCGTCTATCGGTTAGGACGAGAGATTTTCATTCTCTAAAGAGGGGTTCGACTCCCCTAGGGACTACCTTGACTGCACTCGGAAAGGGTGCAGTTTTTCTTTATGTGGAGGTAGTTCAGAAAGGATATGACGATGAAAGAGAGATTGTTTACGAGGAGTTATGTCATGATGCTGGCGGCAAACTTCCTCTTATTTATGGGGTTTTATCTTTTGTTGCCGGTGTTGCCTTTTTTCTTGTCTGAGAGTTTTGATATAGACAAAGGAATGATAGGTACAGCACTATCTTGTTATGTGATAGCAGCGTTATGTATAAGGCCATTTGCTGGGTATTTATTAGATTCTTTTGCCCGTAAGCCTTTGTATCTGTTGGCTTATGGGGTATTTACTTTAGTATTTGCTAGTTACTTATTGGCAGGACTTTTGGTGATATTCATTGTCTTGCGCATGATACATGGATTTGCCTTTGGTATGGTATCGGTGGCGGGTAATACTATTGTTATAGATGTTATGCCTTCATCGCGAAGGGGTGAGGGGTTGGGTTACTATGGAATGGCAAATAATTTCGCTATGTCGATAGGTCCTATGTTGGGATTATTTATGCATGATCATTTTTCGTTTGAGACAATCTTTTTATGTTCGTTTGCTTCGTGTGTATTAGGTATGTTGTGTGCTTCGAGTGTTCGAACAAAGCGACGTCCTCACGTGGTGCGAAAGCCTATATCGTTGGATAGGTTTATATTATTTAGAGGATTACCCGGAGGAATATCGTTGATGTTGCTGTCTATTCCTTATGGTATAACATCGACATACATAGCTATGTATAGTAAGGAGTTGGGATTGACGATAAGTTCCGGAGTCTTTTTTACGTTGTTGGCAATAGGAATTGCATCATCGAGAGTTTTCTCGGGTAAACTTGTTGATAAGGGATATACGACTCAACTTATTGCGTGGAGTAAACTTATGGCAGCGATGGTGTTTATCGTATTGGGTTTGTGTAGGTATATGACAATGTGCATAGATGTCAGTTATCTTTTCTTGGGGTGTGCGTTGTTTATGGGAGTCTCTTTTGGTACTATGTTCCCTGCGTATAATGCGTTTTTCGTAAATTTGGCACCGAGCAGTGAACGGGGAACCGCCATATCAACGTATCTGACTTCGTGGGATGTTGGTATTGGACTGGGATTGCTTGTTGGCGGTTATGTGTCGGAGTATTTAGGATTTGATATCGCATATTTTATAGGGGCCGGATTATCGTTAGTCGCATGGGCTTGGTTTAAGTGGTTTGTTACATCAAGATACGAGAGAGATAAAGTGCAAGGTTAAATCTCGTGTTTAAACGTGGTGCAAAAATGGATTGTTATCTGCGAGTGAAAAGTTTGAGTTCTTCGCAGTCGGCGTGGACGATATCTTCTTTTGTGCCTTCCCATAGTTTGTTGCCATTGCTTATGAAGACGACATGTTCTCCAATAGAAAAGACAGAGTTCATATCGTGAGTGTTGACGATGGTTGTCATATTGTATTCAACAGTTATTTCGTGTATTAGTTCGTCGATGATAGACGATGTTATTGGGTCGAGTCCGGAGTTGGGTTCGTCACAGAAAAGGTATTTGGGGTTAAGAGCAATGGCACGAGCAATGGCAACGCGTTTTTGCATGCCTCCGCTTATCTGTGATGGGTAGAGATTGTTGGCGTTAATGAGGTTGACGCGTTTGAGGCAGAAGTTTGCTCGTTCGCGACGCTCTTCTAAAGTCATTTTGGTAAACATGTCGAGAGGGAAACGTACATTCTCCTCGACTGTCATGGAGTCGAAGAGTGCAGAGCCTTGAAAAAGCATGCCTATCTCACGTCGGAGTGCATTCTTGTCGTTTGAGGATAGATTTGTTGTACTACGATTGTCGTAGAAAATATCGCCCCCATCGATGTCGTATAATCCGACGATAGATTTAAGCAATACAGTTTTACCCGAACCACTCTTTCCTATGATGAGGTTGGTAGAGCCTGTTTTGAAATCGGTAGAGATACCGTGAAGAATTTCTTTTTCGGAAAATGCTTTTATGACGTTTTTGACTTGTATCATGATAGAAGAAGACTTGTGATAAGAAGGTTGAAAAGTAGAATTACGATAGAACTAACCACGACGGAACGTGTACTTGCTTTTCCAACCTCAAGCGCACCTCCGTTAGTGTAATAGCCCCAATAGGAAGAGACAGAAGCAATGACGAATGCGAATAACGTCGATTTGATAAGAGAGTAGGCAACATAAAAAGGCCTGAAAGCGTACAATATGCCGTAAATGTAATCTTCGGACGGAACGAGACCTGTGTAAAAGCCGGCTACCCATCCTCCCCAAATGCCGATAGCCATGCTATAAATGACGAGAAGCGGTACGCTAATAAGCATCGCAATGATTTTTGGAAGGACAAGGAATCCGGCAGAGTTGACACCCATTATGTCAAGAGCGTCAATCTGTTCGGTGATGCGCATTGTCCCTATTTCGGAAGAGATGTTCGAGCCGACCTTTCCGGCTAAGATAAGGCAAACAATAGTGGAAGAGAACTCTAACAATATAGATTCTCGTGAAGCAGTGCCAACGGTATATGTGGGAATGAACGGATTGTCAAGATTAGTGGCCGTTTGTATAGTGATGACGGCACCCACGAAAAGAGAAATTATCGTAACGATGCCGAGAGAGTCAACCCCGAGTTTGTCGATTTCGATGAGTATTCTCTTGCCAAAAACAGACCATTTGTCCGGTTTTTTAAAAACGCGGCATAAAAATAAAGTATATTGTCCTATATGAAAAAAGATACTTTTAACGTTCATTATGTAAGCAAGTGATATAAATTGTTTGATAACATTCGGCAAATTTAATAAATAAACTTACTTTTGTACATCGAAAAAACGAAAATGGAGATATGAAGAAAGACTTATATGTAGTGATAATGGCAGGAGGACAAGGTTCCCGTCTTTGGCCATTGTCGCAAACAAACACTCCTAAGCAATTTCTCGACCTAGTAGGAATAGGTAAGACAATGTTGCAGATGACATATATGCGTTTTGCAGAGATGTGTACACCTGAAAACTTTATTGTAGTTACCAATTCCGATTATGAAGACTTAGTAAGAGAACAGTTGCCAGAAGTGCCACGAGAGAACATCTTGTGTGAGCCTTTTCGCAAAAATACCACGACATGTATAGTCTATGCCAACACATTTATCAAACAGCGGAATCAAGATGCAATAGTAATAGTAACGCCATGCGACCACTTCATACTTAACGAAGGCTCATTCTTGGAAAGCATACGACAAGGGCTGAAGTTCGTCAGAGAGAGCGGTGATGTCTTATTGACAGTCGGCGTGAATGCGCATCGTCCGGAAACGCTTTTCGGATATATTCAGTTGGGAACAAAAGTCAAAGGAGAAAATAAGAGTATCTATTCCGTTAAGACTTTTACGGAGAAGCCTAATCAAGAGATGGCTCAGCTTTTTTATGAGAGTGGAGACTTCTGCTGGAATACCGGCGTCTTTGTATGGCGATTGTCATCGATAGAAAATGCCTTGGATATGTATATGAAAGGAGTGAGAGACCTTTTCATTGAGATGTACCAAATGCCACGATCGATGTGGTCCCCGAATATTGTCAAGTCGATATATAACAGCTGCCCTAACATGTCGATAGATTATGCCGTTATGGAGAACGCACGAAATGTATATGTCGTACAGACAGATGCAATCTGGAGTGATATGGGATCGTGGGACGCGGTATATGATCAGAACAGACGAGACGATGCAGAGAATGCAATATTGGAAGGAAAAGTGATATTGAAAGAAGCTAAAGGTTGTTTGGTGAGAGTTCCGAAAAAGAAAATGTGTATCATAGAAGGTTTGGAGGATTATATGGTAATAGAGAGCGATGATGTATTGTTGATATGTCCGAGAAGTGGTGGAGGAGCGTCGTGGAAATATGTAGCAGAGATGGAGGAAAAGATGTTGTAGATAGAAGAAATGAGAAAAGAATTTCATAGATAACAAAAGAGTGATATTGCGAGAGTGATATCGCTCTTTTTGTATACAAACGATACAGCTTCTATGTCAATGATATTGATTGTAGAAATAATTTGGATATGATATGAAAAAAAAATAAATTAGCACTGTTTTTAATAAAAGCATTGCAGGATGCCATATAGACGTTTGCCAAATACCGATGTAGCACGATTGCGAGCATTTAATGCAGCTTTGGATGTCGTGGATACGGTCTCTCCGCAGGAGTTGCTGTATACGCAAAAATTGTTGTTGCAGATAAAGCCCTTTGTGCCATTATTTGAGCAGGCGTTGGAGCAGTACAATTCGGCACGACAGATGCAGGCACAACTAAGCAGAAAGGTCAGTGAAACATCAAAAAGTGCTCGTATGTATCTGTCGCATTTCATACAGGTGTTTAATATGTGTATCGCACGAGGAGAGATAAAATCGGAAGTGCGGGAGATGTTAGGATTAGCGGACGGAAACTTGCCGGACTTAAGCAATGATGTGCAGTTGTTAGAGATAGGAGCAAAAGTCATAGAGGGGGAAGAACGCAGAGGCGCAATGGGCGGTGGAAATCGAATCTACAACCCGTCGATAGCAGTTGTGAAAGTGAAATTTTCGCAGTTTAAGGAACAATATGAGAAGTATAGAGATATTATGCAGACAAAGGAGAAACATCGAGAGAAGTTAGCGCAGATGAGAGAAAAAGCAGATATTTTGATTGTAATGTTGTGGAATGAGATAGAATCATCGTTATTGCCGATAGACACCAATGCAAAACGAGAGAAATGCCAGAAATATGGAGTTGTCTATGTCTATAGACCACAAGAAAGACACCGAGAGTTTTTGAGAATTTAGTTAGGAATAGAGAAAAAAAGATGTTTGTTGCAGTATATTTCTTTGAAAATATCTAATTTTACACGTTTATTTGTTATTAGCCACATCTGGAAGTGATTATGAGAAGCTTTTGAATGGGCGTTATAAATAAAAAATATTGGATTATTATGGACAACAAAATTGATTGGAATAGTTTGGCATTCCAGTATATGAAGGCCGACTACAACGTACGTTGCTATTACAGAGATGGCAAATGGGGGGAGTTGGAAGTTAGTTCTTCCGAGGAGGTTAGTTTGCATATAGCTTCGACATGTCTCCACTACGGACAGGAAGCATTTGAAGGCTTGAAAGCGTTCAGAGGAAAAGATGGCAAGATACGCGTCTTTCGTATGGAAGAGAACGCAAAGCGTTTGCAACGTACATCAGATGGTATCTTGATGGCGAAGTTGCCGGTAGAGAAATTTGAGGAAGCTATACGTAAAGTTGTCCTTTTAAATGAGAGATTTGTTCCCCCGTATGAGTCTGGCTGTTCGTTGTATATACGACCTTTGCTCATCGGTATATCTCCAAAGGTAGGAGTGAATCCATCAGAAGAGTATCTTTTCATGGTATTCGTGATGCCTGTAGGACCATATTTCAAAGATGGTTTCAAAGCAACTCCCGTTGTGATATTGCGACAATATGACCGTGCAGCACCTCTTGGAACAGGTACGTATAAGGTTGGTGGAAACTATGCAGCCAGCTTAAAGGCAGGTAAAGAAGGTAAAGCTATGGGATATTCGGCAGTGTTGTATCTCGATGCTAAAGAGAAAAAGTACGTTGACGAATGCGGACCTGCAAATTTCTTTGGAATCAAAGATAACACATACGTTACTCCTAAATCGTCGTCGATATTGCAATCTATCACCAATATGAGTCTTCAGCAGTTGGCTCTTGATATGGGAATGAAGGTGGAGTGTCGTCAGATACCGGAAGACGAGCTTTCGACATTTGAAGAGGCCGGAGAGTGCGGAACAGCGGCAGTGGTAAGTCCAATCTCTAAGATAGATGACATCGACGAAAAGAAGTCGTATGTTTATACTACAGATGGAATACCCGGCCCGGTATGTACTAAACTCTACAACAAACTACGTGCTATTCAATATGGAGATGAACCAGATGTGTATGGTTGGGTAGATATTATAGAATAGCATATTATATAAGGTATATATTTATCCCTGTTAGAATCGAATAAATTCTAATAGGGATTTTTTCGTGTATTGTCGTATGTACAACGTCTGACGTTTAACTTACGATTCTTATGGCAGTTGTGTCTCAAATATATGCAAGTGCGGGGCACAGAACGAAGTGTATATAGTAGGGTAGAGCCTTTTGCGGGTTAATTGCTTTGTGTTTCAGTTAGGTTGGTTTGCTATATGAAATGACAGTTTATCGCCATCTAAAATGCACAGTTTTGTAACCCCATTTGTAACCCCATTAGTTTTTTTTAACACACTTATGCTTAATAGAGTGGTATTCTGCCCAAGATTTTTATGTTTACTATGATATGTATTAAAGTTGTTATATTGGGGTTTTTATTGTCGTTTTTTTGGTTTTGTCAGACGGTAAATAATAGAACATAAAAGATGGGTAGATACACTCCATTGGAGTGGTAGCGTTGACGATAAGCTTGTGATGCTTTCTCTCTCGTAAAAGCCTTAAAATAAGGTTGATGTTTATCAATATAGGAAACAACTCTCAAGGGGTGTACATATAAAAAAAAGCGGTAAAATACTTCGCCAAACGAAGCCTCTACCGCGCATATTTTTGCACCACTTAAAGGTAATTCAACTACAGTTAAAGAGTCATCACTCTATACACCAACTAACCTTGTTCATAATTCAACCTAAATTCAAGCTAATTCAATCTTTTTGTACGTTTCGTTTTAAAAAACACGAGCGACAGATTGGTCTCTATCGCTCGCTCATTCAATGTGTTACAGTTATCTTTAATAAGGTGTTGTTTTGTACGTTTCGTTTTCTTGGCCATAATTGTATTAATAGATATTAGTTTAACCTACATTTCAATACAACAAATATACAATAAAAGATACGAATAACACTATCCGTATCTCTTATTATTGTAAAGTTTGATTATATGAATCTCTATTATTTTGATGTCATTAGAGGCTTGATTACTATTTTTCTATCATACGGTGTCGGTTTAACTCGATACTCATCTAACACATATACACACGTACAACCAACTCCTGTTGTGCTATAATCTATATTGAGTGTATAACAGTCCTCTTGAGGTTGCAACTGATAAGTAAACTGACTCTTCGTAAGATTGTCCGTTGAGAACTGATAAGCATTGAAGTTAAAGTGTTCATTCATAGAAATCTGAACTCCACAGCCTGTATTATCCAACAATTTCACATATCTATTGTCTGTTCTCAAGGCGTGATCTTGAGGCAACAGATATGGCTCATACATATCAGCCACCCTCTTTGTCCACACTCCTATAGGATAACCCGTCTTACGATCTGGATAGTTCTCCTCCGGTCCTCGACCATACCATGTTATAGAGTCGAAATTGTTCATCACTGATGTTGAAAATCCTATACGCGGCAATACCTCGGGCAATCGTCCCTGAGGTGATACCTGATTGTGTATCTCCACCGTTCCATCATCATAGAAACTATATGTATATTCCAAAACAAAACCTGCCAACTGAACCCCCGATATATACAAATCTAAAGCCCCATATGTAGAAGCTCCAACTTGTACAAGCTGACAAACCTTAACCGTCGTCTCATTTTGATTATGAATAAGTTCGACTTGTGACGGACGAATACTCAACTGATTGACTCCTCGAGAATAAAACAGTGTTGAAACCATATTACCATACTCAGCCGAATAGCCTCCATTTACACGAAACGCATTCCACGCATCAAATTCATTGGCTATAGGAGCTCGCCACAAACTAAACGTTACAGGTTCTTTAAGTATAGATTTGCCTTCGACTTCTATCTGTTCAAGATTACCCGTTTCACGACTTATAGTATAGCAAAAACCTTTTCCACTAATCTTTATGTGGCTTGCTGTCTCTTCTGCATTGACATTTGACGAAGTATATTTAGTAGCTGGCAAATGCTGATACCATGATGTTAACTCCAATTGGTCCCATGCAACCTGATATCCAGCTTTTGCCCATAATTCACTATTTTTCAACGAAGATGTTATCATAAGACGATATTCCTTACCTGGCACAGTCTTTGGCTTATCGTAAGGTATCGTCACCACTTGTTTTTGCTGTGGAGCCACATCAAACTGTATATCGCCCTCTTGTAACACCTCTTCGTCTGCCATAAGAATCCAATGCGAAGTATACTTACTCAAATCCGTAAAATGCAATCTATTTGTCACCTCTACAGTTCCTTTTTCTGCATCGAGAAGACGAATACTCACTGGCTGTGTTGTCCACTTCATCTGTAGCATCTCAGGTTGTACAGTTCTATCTGGCCAAATACAACCATAAGTACGCATATTTCCCCCTATAGTATAAAACGTTCCCTCATCACCATTACCATCAAATGTAAGATACAAAACTGCTTCCGAAGCTTTACCCTCACCATCTGGCACATATTTGTCAAATATAGCCACATTATCCATCTGCGCATCAGCTGTATAAATAGTCTGTGGGTCTTGTGCGTGATTACCAGCAAAACGACCTATATTGATAGGATAAGGGAAATTACTTACCACTCCTCTTTCGCCCGACTGACTACCTCTGCGTTTTTCTGTCAATGTCTTTGTCTTTGCTGTAGTCTGTTTGACACCCTTCAACTCACTATCGATATAGAGTTTCATCTCCTCACCATTCCATGACGCTGTCACATGATGCCATTTGCCTATCCATTCATCTGGCAAACGAACATCAAGAGTATGTTTCTCGCCTGTATGCAAATAAAACTGCAAGATATCAGACCCCTTCTGCACTACACCAAACTGAGCATTGCCCTTTGTAATATATGGCGCACCTTCATACATGCCACTAAGTTTTCCAGGCTTTACATCAAAACTTATAGTTAAAGCCTTACCTGACAATTCAACATTCTTACTACGATACACCTCAACCCACTGATCATGCCCACTAAGACATAGAACTCCATTTTCAATCTTTGCATTGCTCATAAGATGCACTGGGGTGTTGTATGGCGAATTGTCCTTAATAGGGCGTATACGTTCCGTAAGACCTGGATTGACAAAGTCCCATACTGCACCCCCCATAAGACGAGGGTGACGACGTATAACTTCCCAATACTCATCAAAACCTCCGCCTGCATTACCTGCAACAGAAAGATATTCATCCATAAACGAAGGACGCGGGTCTTCTGCCTCTGTCACCATAGCTGTATTCATCTCAAGCTCATAAGGCGTTGGATAACGAGGTCCAATGATATCCTCACCCGGGTGTGCATAAGCATTGCCACCATACATAAAGAAACGTGTTGGGTCGTATTTCTTACCCTCTGCTACAACTTCTGTAATAAGGTGTCCCTCTCCACTTTCATTACCTGCACTCCAAAAGAGAACAGACGGATGATTTCTATCTCGCAAAACCATTTGGCGCACACGCTCTAAATACATCTGTCTAAAGTCGTTGTTGTGCGAAATGTACTCCGTAGCATGAGCCTCGTCGCCCGTTTCATCGATAATATACAAACCATATTCATCAGCCAACTCCAGATATTTATTGACTGGCGGATAATGCGAAATACGCACAGCGTTGAAATTGTGCCGCTTAAGTATCTCCATGTCTTTACGTATCGTCTCTTCATTCATCACATGACCCAACTCAGGGTGTTGCATATGCGTATTGACTGCATTGACTTTAATAGGCTGTCCGTTGAGATAAAACGTCTGATGACGTATTTCTGTATCCTTAAAGCCCATGTTGCTTGTTATCTCTTGCATTACCTGACCATTCGACGAAAGTAACTCCAACTTAAGCTTATAGAGAGTAGGCGTCTCACTTGTCCATTTGTCAGGATTTGAGACCAACGACGAAAATTCAACATTCTTCTTACTCTTGCCATCGATTGAAAACTCATCTGAAGTCATTTCCGTAACTTTAGAGCCCTTTGCATCTGTAAGCATTGCACGAACCGAATACTTCGAACTACCCTCCTCATAACGTTTAACATCTACTGATACATTAAGGATAGCATCTCTATATTGGTCATCAAGATCAGTAGTGACAAACCAATCAAAGAGACGTGTCTTAGGTGTCGCATATATTGTCACATCATCAAATATACCAGCTAAACGCCAATAATCTTGACCTTCCAAATAATATCCATCACTATACTTTACAACACACACAGCGATAGTATTTTTCCCTTTTTTGACAAAGGGTGTAATATCATATTCGGCTGCCTCTTGACCTCCCTCGTTATAACCTACTTGCTGTCCGTTAATCCAAACAAAAGAGGCACTCTGTGTCTTCTCCATACGCAAGAAAATCTGTTTGTCATTCCACGAAGAAGGCAACACAAAAGAACGACGATAAGCACCTGTCGGATTATACTCACGTGGCACATAAGGCGGATTGGCTTTAAACGGAGCTGCTACATTACGAAACAAAGGATCGCCATACCCCTTCATCTCCCAATTGCTTGGCACGTCTATCTTGTCCCATTTTGAATCTTTAAAATTAGTTTGATAAAAATCATGTGGCACCTCTTCTGGAGTATTGGCATAAAAAAACTGCCAACTACCATTAAGTGATATGTGTTGGTCAGCAAGATAAAAGGCATGAGCCTCTTCCTGATTCTCTTCAAAGACTGAAGTATTCTCGATGTATTCATAGATATGCTCCAAATATTGAGCCTTTGGTTGCATAGTACAACCCACAACAAAGCATAATAGCAATGCCTCCTTTAGCAAATTAATGTTCATAATGACATATTTTTGTATTAGGGTAAGTATATGGCAAATGTACAAAAATCACCTAATACTCACATTGTCTTTCCCTGAAAAAAGTTGACTCATTAAATCTTAAACAATGGGTAGTTACAT
>CALAUL010000093.1 GCA_937892255.1 uncultured Bacteroidales bacterium
TTGCAAGGCTTCAAATATATACAGATATGCAATAGCTATCAAAGCATTGCAAATGCTGATATTCACAGCGGTCGGATTATGAGTCCAACCGAGCGGAGAAGAAAACATTGCTGATGTTGTGCACGATGTGTGTAAAAACAAGCATACCACGCACAGAGTGAAAAATAGTAAGAAAAAAGAAAATATGATAGATATATACTCTGTGGGTATCTATTATATTTTTGTGTATATTTGCACTATGTAAGAAAGAGATATTAACAACAATATAAGAAAAGAGAAATGATGAAGATAGCATTACCTACACGAGGTGGTTGTATCGACGACCATTTCGGACATTGTGAGTCATTCACTATAATAGAGATTGACGATGCGAAGAATATCATAAGGAGGAGCAGCATGGCGTCGCCTGAGGGTTGTGGCTGTAAGTCTAACATAGCAAGCACATTTGAGGCAGAAGGAGTGACGTTGCTCATAGGAGGTAACATGGGACAGGGAGCGCTCAACAAGTTAAGTTCTCATGGTGTGAGAGTCATCAGAGGTTGTCACGGGACTATAGACGATGTGTTGTCGGACTATCTTGCTGGGAGATTGGCGGACTCGGGAGAGAGCTGTTCGCACCATGGAGAAGATGGACACGAATGTGGCGGACATCATCACGGCATAGACCCGTCGCAGTTTAAGGTCATCATCTGACAATAGGAGAACAACAGAGGAGCAAAGAGATAACGCAATGTCCCATCGCGGGGAGACAAAAAGAAATATTATCATGGCGGACAACTATTTAGAGAAGCGATTTGAGGAACACCGGAGTAAGAGCATATCGGGAGAGAGGCGACATCAGCGGAAGCCCCTCAAGGTACGTCGAGTCTTTGTCACGGGAGGAGCTTCGGGCATAGGCAGAGCCATAGTAAAGGCACTTCGCACGGCAGGGCATAACGTCAGTTTCTGCGACATTGACGAGGAGAAGGGTCATGAGACAGCGTTGAAGACCGGGTCGACATTCTACCATGTAGATGTCAAAGACAAGGCGTCACTTGCCGCATGTATGGAGCAGATATTAGAGAAATGGGGAGACATAGACATATTGGTGAATAACGTGGGCATAGGCAACTTCAAGCCGTTGACAGAGGCTACGGTGGAGGACTTTGAGGAGGTGATAAACACCAACCTACGGCCTGTCTTCATAACGTCACAGCTGTTGGCACGACATAGGAAAGCGCAAGGTAGTCGCAACAGCTACGGACGTATCATAAACCTATGTTCGACACGTTATCTGATGAGTGAATCGGGCACGGAGGGATATGCGGCATCAAAGGGGGGCATATATTCGTTGACGCATGCCCTTGCGGTGTCGTTGTCGGAGTTGGGCATCACGGTCAACTCAATAACACCGGGTTGGATAGAGTGTGGCGACTATGAGGCGTTGCGAGCCGAAGACCACCTGCAACATCCGTCGAGGAGAGTGGGCAAGCCCGAGGACATAGCACTATGTGTGAGGTATCTGTGCAATGAGGGCAATGACTTCATCAACGGAGAGAACATCACCATAGACGGAGGCATGACGAAGAAGATGATATACGTAGAATGACGACATGCCGTCGGCGGAGAGAAGATAAATTGAGAAATTTGTATAATTGAATAATAAACGCTAATATTGTAGGTCAAAGGGAACAAGTCATCGGAGAGAAAGACGACATCCGAAGCATACGACAAAATAAACACATAACACGAAAGACGATGTACAAGATATTGCTATTACTCGGCATCATGATGTTGCCTATGACGGGCAAAGCGCAGCTTTTGACAAGAGGAGCTGACAATGCGACACACTACGCCAAGGAGATGACGACGGCGGAGTTTCAGGTGAAGATATTCGACTATAAGGCAGATGCCACGACATGGAAATACAAGGGCACACGTCCGTGTGTGATAGACTTCTACACGACATGGTGCGGGCCATGTAAGATGTTGGCACCTATCATAGAGCAGTTGGCGCAGGAATACAACGGCAAAGTGGACTTCTATAAGGTAGACACGGAGAAAGAGCCTGAGTTGGCGGCACTCTTTGGCATAAGGAGCATACCGACGTTGCTTTTCGTACCGCAGGAAGGCATGCCGCAGATAGCGCAAGGAGCGTTACCCAAGGATATACTCGTCAAAGCCATGACGGATATATTTAAGTGGGACACAGCCGGCAGTCAGAACCCAAAATAGAGTTTCACACAATAATGTAACAATATACCTCCCTAAAAAAAGTCATCGGGGAAATTTACGAGATATACCTTCTTTTTGGCGCGTGTGATGGCGGTGTAGAGCCATTTGACGAGTTCTGTCGTGAGTTGTTCTTCGGCGACGTAGCCAATATCGATAAACACCACGTCCCACTGCCCACCTTGAGCCTTATGACAAGTCACGGCGTATGCGAATTTGACCTGCAGAGCATTGAGCCAAGGGTCTTGACGTAGCGCAGCGACCTGCTTTCGCTTGTCGGTGATGTCGGAATAGTCAAAAGCCACGGCCTCATATAGAGCTTGTTCGTCCTGCTGAGTGAGTTTTGGGAAGTCGGAGTTAAGCACCGAGAGCATGAGAGTGACATCGAGGTCGACGTCGTCATGTTCGAGGAAACGAAGTGACACCTTTGCAAAGCGCAGGCCATACATCTCGGTATAACGACCCACGCGGACCACTTCGGCGATGTCGCCATTGGCTATGAAGTCGTGTCCCTTAGAAGAAGAGAGATTGTCGGCAATAGCAGAGAGCCAGAGGTAGTTGTTTTTAGCGACGATGAGCAAGTCGCCACGAGTTATCTCCTCTTCACGAAACATGACAGAGTTGCGGATACCTTGATTGAAACGGTTGGCGCGTTTGTTGCTACGAGTGATGACGAGAGTGTTGGAAGTTCCATACTTATCGTTGCACGAAATAAGCGTCTCGATAAGTTCAGCCCCGCTAAGACGTTCGACATCGGAGCCGGGAGGAGCCACAAGATGCGGGTAACCATTGAAGTCGGGTATGTTTTCGATGATAGAGCGCAAATATGCGGCATTGGTAAGGATATCGCTATGGCTGTCTTGTCTGACAATATCTGTAAGCAAGACCGTTGACACATCGAGGCCGAAGGAGCGCAGAGTATTCAAATCTAATGCCGGAGCGTCATTGAGACCTACGGGAGGTAGCTGAGCAGGGTCACCAATGAGTAGCAGGCGGCAGCGAGGTTTGCTAAAGACGAAAGAGAGCAAGTCGGTAAGCAGACGACCAGAGCCGAACTCGGTATCACCGCCGTAGGAGTCGGAAATCATAGAAGCCTCGTCGACGATGAAGAGAGTGCCCTGTCCGCGGTTGTAGTTGATGTTAAAGTGACTATATAAGTCGGTGGCCGACTCCTGACGATATATGACCTTATGGATAGTGTAAGCCGTCATGCCGGTACGTTCGGCGAGAACTTTGGCGGCTCTGCCCGTAGGAGCCATGAGCGACATAGGCATAGCCATATCGGAGAGGAGCTGACAGAGAGCCCTCATGAGCGACGTCTTTCCTGTGCCGGCATACCCCTTGAGCATCAGCACGGGACGAGGTGCTGTGGAGAGTAAGAGAGAACTTAACGCCTGAATAGCAACATTTTGAGAAGCAGTAGGCGTAAAAGGCATAGCCTGGCAGAGCCTCTGACATAAGTCGGTATGTGAATAAAAAGCCATGTGCAAAAGTAGGCATAAGAATAAAAATATTAAAAAAAAGATACGACCTAATATTTATTTTTATAAATTTGTGCCAATAAAAATTAAGAGTACAAAACAATAAAACAAGATTATAAATAAAATAAGATGAAAACAGTATTTCAGGTTATTTTGGTTTTTGTCATTGTAGGTTTGGGATACCTCGTATATGACAGTATAATGCAACCTATTCGTTTCAACAATGAGCAGGCAAAGCGTCAGAATGCAGTTGTAGATAGACTTAAGATGATTCGTGACGTGCAAGTTGCGTATAAGACTATATACGAGAAGTATACCGGAAGTTTTGACACACTCATCACATTTGCAAAAGAGGGCAACCTTAAGTTGGTAAAGAGCGAAGGCTCACTTACAGATAGTATGCTTCAGGCAGGATTGACAGAGGCAGAGGCAGTAAAGCAGGGAATTATCAAGCGTGATACAGTGTTGGTAGCAGTGAAAGACTCAATCTGCAAGAATTTCAATCCGGACTCATTGCGTTATGTGCCATTCACGGACAAAGCACAGTTTGAGATGGGAGCGTCAAGCATCACGACAAGTTCAGGTTTGGTAATACCTGTATTTGAGGCAAAGGTAGCCAATCGTGTATACTTGAAGGGTCTTGACAATCAGGAGCGCATCAACCTTGACGACATGGCAGAGCAGCTCGGACGATACCCGGGATTGAAAGTGGGTTCGCTCGATGAGGCCAACAACAACGCCGGCAACTGGGAGTAAACCACGTTCGGATTATCATGAACAAAGAGGTTGTAGTTGGTTCTACTTATAAGAGGGAGTTATCATCTACATACGATATGTCCATTCAGCTACGGCTGAATGGGCTTTCTTTTTGTATCTTCGACCCTGTGACGAATAGGTTTGTCATGATGGGCGACATGGACTTGGACGAACCTGACTATGTATATGCCAAACAGGAGGAGTACATGCTTGTAGACCCTATCTTCAAGGAGCCGTACAAGAGCATGACGATAGGCATAGAGAGTACGACATTCACGATGTTGCCGTCGGACCTATACGACGAGACACGCCTACCGGAGTTGACACGTTTTGTGGGGATACACGACAACGAGAACATAAAGATACTGACCGACAAGATAGAGACGATATCATCTGTCGTAGTGTTTCCCGTACCGCTATTTCTATATTTCTTCATACACACGCAGTACGCCAATGCGCGCATAGTGCACACCATAACGCCTATGATAGACTGTCTGTTGTATAAGAAGGAGAGCAAAGGAATAGAGAGTGTAATAAACATCGTATTCACGAGTCAGGGTGTCACGGTATTAGCAGCACGCGACAACAAGTTAAAGTTATGCAACGAGTATAGGAGTCGTCACGCCACCGACTTGGTATATTCAGTATTGTACGCTTTGGAGCAGTTGGGCATGAACAACAGCAAATCAAAAGTGGTAATAAGTGGCGATGTAGAGTCGGGCGATGACAGGGTAAAACTCTTGAAGCGATTTGCGCATAATGTGGAGATATCCGAACGCCCGCGATTCTTCGGGTATGACATACCCATAACAAAGAGAGAACATAAGTACACAACACTATATATGATGTCGTTATGCGAATAGTTAGCGGACAGCTTCGAGGTAGAAGATTCTCGCCACCCGATAGTTTCTCGGCCCGCCCCACGACGGACTTTGCCAAGGAGAATCTCTTCAACGTACTCAACAACATGATAGACTTTGAGGAGGTGAAAGTCTTGGATCTCTTTTCGGGAACGGGCAGTATATCGTACGAATTTGCGTCACGCGGCAGCAGAGACATAACGAGCATAGAGCTCAACTACAAACATCAGCAGTTTATAGCCAAGACAGTGTGCGAATTAAATATAGAGAAGGCTGTTCGTTCGCTCAAAGGCGATTCGTTCAAATATGTATCTGCGACAAAAGAGAAATTCGACATAATATTTGCCGATCCACCTTTCGACTTGACAGAGGCGGAGAAGCTGCCTGACATGATAATGAAGAGAGGACTTCTCAAAGAGGGAGGCATATTCATCTTGGAACATTCGGGAAAAGGCAAGTACAATGCACACCCCTACTTCTTGCAGACACGCAACTACGGCAAAGTAAACTTCACATTCTTTGGCATAGAGACAGATGAGGAGTAGGAATATCAACCTAAAGGGGAGACTCTACCCTATGAGCCGTCCCATGGTCATGGGGATACTCAACGTGACACCCGACTCATTCTACGATGGAGGTCGGTATATGTCGCAGAGAGACATAGAACGCCGCATAGAGACGATAATAACAGAAGGAGCGGATATCATAGACATAGGAGCATACTCCACGAGACCCGGAGCGAGAGAAATAAGTGAGGAAGATGAGTGGCAACGGCTACAGAGAGGACTTAAAACGATATATGAGATATACCCCGAGGCCATAGTATCGGTAGACACCTTTAGGAGCGGCATAGCACGTAGAGCCGTAGACATGGGAGCTGCAATGATAAACGACATATCGGGCGGAGAGCTTGACAGCGGAATGTATGACACCATGGCAGAGTTGCACGTGCCGTATGTCGTCATGCACATGCAGGGCACGCCACGCACGATGCAGGAAAGTCCGAGCTATGACAATGTAACCAATGACGTCATAAGCGACCTGAGTATCAAGGTGTCACAGCTACGCAAAAGAGGCGTCAAAGACATAATAATAGACCCAGGTTTTGGATTTGGCAAAAAGATAACAGACAACTATCAACTTTTGAATAGTATAGAAAAATTTGCTATCTTTGAGAAGCCCATAATGGTGGGAGTGTCGAGGAAATCGATGATATACAAGACGATTGGCACGACACCCGAAGAGAGTTTAAACGGAACAACAGCACTTAACGCCATAGCCCTCATCAAAGGAGCGAGCATATTGCGTGTTCATGATGTTCGAGAGGCGGTTGAGTGCGTGAAACTATACGAACAATGTTATCATTCTTAGACATACGCTTTGTAGATGTTGTAGACATATTGCTATGTGCATATATAATGTTTCTGATTTACAGACTGATAAAAGGCACAGTAGCAGTCAATATCATCATGAGCATCTTAGGCATAGTGGTGTTGTGGCTCATAGTAAGAGCCTTGAAGATGAGCATGATGACGGCTATATTTGATAGTTTCATAAACATCGGACTCTTAGCCCTGATAGTAATATTTCAGCAAGAGGTGAGGCGATTTCTCGTCATGGCGAGCACACGATATGACCTAATGAAACGCTTTGGGTTGGAGAAAATATTTATAAAAGACGAGAAGTTGCCATATATAGATGTCATCATCAACGCATGTGACAACATGTCGAAGAGCAAGACGGGAGCACTCATCATCTTGTCGAGGAAAGTGGGATTGAAAGAGTATATCAACACAGGCATAGAGATAAACTCATCATATTCGCAGCAGCTCATAGAGACGATATTCTTTAAGAATACGCCGTTGCACGATGGAGCGATGATAGCCGACAAGCGAACAATACAAGCTGCGGCATGTATTCTACCAGTGTCTCAGAACATGGACATACCGAAGAATTTCGGTCTACGTCATAGGTCGGCACTCGGCATAACAGAGGCGACAGACGCAATAGCCATCGTAGTGTCGGAGGAGACAGGCAAGATAACCTATTTCGACAAGGGGATACACTTGAAGATAGAGAATGCACAAGATCTAAAAGAACTGCTCGAAAAGCTATAACACGAAGAGAGATGTACAACACCATAGCACTTTGCGGACCGGCATCGCCTTTCAGTAAGGCATTTACCAAGTTACTACATAGCAGAGGATTTAAGACGAAGACTTTGTCATCTGCCCTATTGAAGCAACCACCGCCCGACATAGCGAAAGAGATAGAGGGCTGCTATGCAGTGTGTAACATTGCGGGCATACCCATTGTGGCCAAATGGAACGACCACTACGTGCACGACATATATTGCAGCAGGTTGCTGTCGATACGTGGCTTGATGAATGCCTTTCTTTACTGCAACGACAAACCCAAAGTCTTCATCAACATGTCAAATGCCATGGTATATGACGAATACGAAGTGCATGATGACTATTCTACGTTGTACGGTGATTCGTTTCTATCGGAAGTGGGACAGATGGAGGCAAAGGAAGTTCTCAAGATGCAGAAGAAACTGCCTTCGACGAGGATAATATTGGCTCGAAGCGGGTATTTCATAAATAAGCACAGCGGGTTGTATCCGCTATTGAGAAAGGTAAATAGGTTGGGATTGGGCAGTAGGATAGGCGACGGGCACCAGTGTATCCCGATAGTGCATATTGACGATGTAGCAGAGGCTGTCTTCTTCTTGACAACGGATATGAATTGTCAAGGAGTGTTCAACATAACATCACCCGAGATAGCGTCGATGAACGAGATAACGAATGTCTTCTCCGGCAAGTTGGGGCTCAAAGTACTCTCCACACCCAAACCGCTGATACGGTTGCTTGTGGGCGATGCCATATCAATTCTCGAGCAGAACTGCAAAGTATTACCCACGAGATTGCTAAACAGCGGGTTCAGATTCAGATACCGCAATGCCAAGGAGATACTGTCAGCCTTGCAGTAATAGGCGCGAAGATATTTGAAAAGAGGGAATAAAAAATCCCGAGCACAACCGAGAGGTCAAAAGTGCTCGAGATACGCACGAAAAGTGCCCCAAACAGGACTCGAACCTGCACATCCTTACAGATACTAACACCTGAAATTAGCGCGTCTACCAATTCCGCCATTAGGGCTCTTCGTAAAAAGTAGCACAAAGATATGTTTTTTTTAGTTACGTCGCATCTTTTGGGGTGATATTTTGCTTTGACGGGGCATTTTTTTGCACTGCGGACAACAGACAAGAGAGAAGAACGGAGAAGCATTTTGGAGATACGACGATGACAAAGAATACAAGGAGAGCAGCAAATGAGAATAGAGAGTGTGAGATAAGACAAAAAAAGAGCCACCGAGAGAAGATACTCGGTGGCATGTGTTTATGTAATCAGACAGGAATCAGCACTTGAAGAGTTTGTCAGCACCTATAGTACCGACAAGACTCTGCACATAAGCGTCGGACTCTATGAATCCGATACGTTCTGTGAGTTTTGCAATCTTGTAGTCGATACGGAGGTCGTTGAGCGAAGTAGCATTCTCAGGACGGCTCTTGAAAGAGGAGATGTACTGAAGTTGCTCTTTGGCAAAAGCCAAATCTTTCTGCTGTTTGAGGATAAGACGATCCTTATACCAGTCACTTTCGATGACAACCTTTCTGTCAAACATGCTACGAAGTTCTACATCGTCGATACCCTTACCCTCGTAATGTCCGTAAGCCATTATGTGTAGGAGGACTTTTAGCGGAGGTATGGCAGCTTCTACACTACCCTCTTCGAAATAGCGGAGTGCGACCTTTCTCTGAGCTTCGACGATGTTGTTGATACCATCGACGAACTGTTCCATATCCTGAAGCTCCGGCTTTAGCATCTGTTCGTTGAAGACAGCAAGAGGTTCGTCGAAGAGACGGTTCATGCAACGAAAAGCGAAATTTTCGGTGATACGATAGCCCAAACGGCTTGCCAAGACACGTTGGCCGTTGTAGTCGAAATCTTCCAGTTTCTCGAGGCAGTTGTGCTCGATGAGGAGTTTGGCGTCACGGTCTTCGGACACCATGCGCGCCCATATCTCAGGGATAAGGATAGAGATATCATGGTCGAAACGGCTGTTGCCGACATACCCTGCCGCAGTAGTGAAGCCCTGATATTCAGTGAGAATATACGAAAGCAGAGCGTTATTGAGGTCGGTAGTAGCTACGAGCATGTTGAAAGGTCCCTTAGTGAGGGCACCTTCCGAGCCTGCCCCCGTTGTCGATGGGCTCTTGCCGGTAAGGGAGCAGATGAAATCCATGAAGAGCTCGGGCAATTCCTGATAGTGTATAGGGTTATATACACTTAGGGGACGAATACCGGCTTTGACATCAGCGGGGTTGTTTCTTCTGCCGGGCATGACAGCGTTGACAACATTTACCACCGACTCCGAAGGTTTTATCTTGCGGTGCAGTCGAACGCCTACCTCGGCAACGTAAGTGTCGATATTCTCGACGGAATTTTTGTTGAACTGCAAGTAGCGAGGGTTGTTGGTAGGCTTGCCTTTCACCACGCGAGTATGAGACGGCACGACGAAGAATTCTTCCTTTTCATCTTCCATGAAGTCGTACACCAAATCTTTGACGGGTTGAGTATAGAGGTCGAAGTTTATGGCATCGTCGACGAGCATCTGAGCGTCTTTCTTGGTGAGAGGTTCGTAGTTGGTAAGGAAAGTATCCACTTGGCATATATCACGTTCGGCCTCTTTGTCATAGCCTCTGTTGATAGCCTCATCTGGGCGTTGGAAGAGGCGACGTTCGCAGTTGTCGACGATTTTTACCGAAGGGTTGTTGAACTTCGGATTGCGATTGTTGAGCATATTCGCCGGGATAACAACAGAGGCAGTGATGTCATCTTCGACTTGTATCTTCTGAGAAGGTACGAAGTCGGAACGAAGCTTGTGCAGTAGCCAGTTGCCATCGTTGTTGAAGCCAATGCGCACGTAAGTACCCATGACTTGTTTGTTTTTGTAGAGCAGCGTGGTACCTTGACGACCATTGATGATTTCGACAGACATATAGTCTTTCCAGTTGCCCGACTCATTCTCGTTGCGATAGAGACGCTTTACGAAGAGTGCGAGGGAGCGGATATGTTCGGGAATAGAACGCAGGAAGGCGTTGTATTCGTCGTTGTAGAGTTCAGACGGAGTCAATAGTTTGACAGCAGAGCCGAGAGCACGCTTTGGCGATAGGAACGAGCGCGATGGTTTGGCGTCGGGCTGAACGTTCTTCCAACGATGAGTATAGTCATAGTTGATAATCTCGTCGGCTTTCTTAAAATCCTCATCGAGGTTGACGATATTGAACGGGCCATAGATGATGGCGTTCTGCATCGACTTGGAAATCTCGGACTTTCCGCCACCTGATACGGTGCACGGTTTATGACACAAGATACCTTCCGGGCGAGTGTTAATGATACGCCAAAGCGGTTGTTGTGGGTGCTTGGCGAGTTGGAATTTGTTGCCCGAAGGGTGTATGTATATATTCTTAGGCGAGAGAGGAATAAACTTCTCTTGCCCGTTGTGAGTCCATGAAATACGTGTTTTCTCTAACTCTATATTGGCGAGTTCGGAGATATAGATGACGTTCGGATACTTCTTATCTATGGCATAACCCTCGGGCATGATATCGACTTGGTCTTTCAAGAGACTCATAGCCTCTTCGAAGGTGAAAATGCCGTCGAGTTTCTTGGAGTACGACTCTGCATAGAGGTCATCAGATATGATACCGCGCGAGAAGGCTATAGCACCGCCAGCGTGTTCTTCTTCGGCCAGACCGAAGAGGTTGGCAGAGTAGTTAATCTGAGTTTTTATCTCCTTCTTGGCATATCCGAAATAGTTGTCGGCAATGATAGTCACCACCACACCCCTCTCGTCACGGCATGTCACTTTAAACGAGCCGCCATCGTTGTATATCTCGGAGTCGTCGCGCCAGCACATGCCATCTTTGCGTTGACGTTCTGTGGCGTCGTCGTAATGAGGCAAGCCGAGATCTTTCTTCTTGAGTTGTGTGAGTTGAGGGGCGAAGATGATACAACCTGTGTGGCCTGTCCAATGATCGATGTCGAGTGCGGCATCGTTGACGGCGAGGTTGTGGTCGCCGGCATTGCCAAAGATAGTCTCAACGAAATCGAGCGACGAGACGAGGCTACCCGGAGCGAAGAGATGTACCTCCATGCTTTTTTCGGACATTATGCCCTTGACTTCCGGCACTACCATAGGACGCACCAAGAGACTTACCATGACGTGAGCCTTATCTTCCTGATTGGCCGTGAAAGGCAGCGTCTTGAGTTCTTCCGACGGGTGGAGAGCAGCCTCGAGAAGACGCGCAAAGGTCAGCATAGGCACAGCCTTTTTGTCCAACGGTATAGGCAGACCACCCTCTACGATATGGAAAGTGCCTTTTGTCGTACGTTTATCGTTGGCGGGGTTGTTGAGAATACCCTGTGCGACACGGTAAGTGCTGACATATTTGGAGAAGAACGAATTGCTGTTAGGCGGGAGAGAAATCTCGCGAGCCAAGCCTTTTTGGTTTAAGACCAGAGTGTCATTTGGCAAACGGCATTCATCGGGCGACTTGACATCTTTGAGGTAGTCGTCGAGGAAGTTTTGAATGCGTTGATCGACAGGAGACAGATGACGTCCGAGCAGACGGTGTGTCTCGCGGAAGCTGTTGATGAAGTCGCCCGTCAGGCTGATGAATCTTGAGTTTGCCAATTTGTTAACAGTATCTTCATCATCGATGAAGAGTGGCTGTCCGAGAGAAGCCAGCTGCAAGTTGATATATTGAATCATATCCTTGCGGTTTTTCCTAAGCTCTTTTGCTCTCTTTTCCGAATTATTTTTCATTCGCACACACTATTTTGTTGTTATCTACCATACTCTTTTGCAAAGTCTACATTGCAAAAAGTCATTCGACCATTACAAATATAAGAAAACTATGAGATTAAAACAGAGTTATGGAGAGAGGAGGTTTTTCTTATGTTTTTTTAACTATGCGAGGGAAATGCTGAGAGTTTTTGGGATATGCATATAAAAGAAAAGGAGAACACTTCAAAGTATTCTCCATGTAAGTATATGTATCCGACAGGTTGTCGGACGAGGAATCATTGTTGTTTATCGTAGTCGGCAATGGTCATGGCTGCGAATTTGCCATGCATAGCGGCAATGGGTATTCCGCCCGGAACCATTACCCAGTGGTTAGCCATGGCGAAGTTCTTTATAGGCAAGCAGTTGTTGTGAAGTTTCATCTGCTTGTTGTTTTTTGTGAGCATATACGTCATGAATGTGCCTTTGTACGAATTGCAGTAGTGAGTAAAAGTAAGCGGTGTGGCTACATCAAGCAGTTCTAATTGTCCGTATAGGTCTCCGTCGGTCTCGTAGATCTTTTGCTCCAATAGTTTTGCCAAGTCGGCTTTGAAAGTCTTGTACTCTTCCGTTCCCATAGCGGCAAGTTTGTCAAACATATCTTCGTTGGTGTTGACGATAGCTTGCACGACGGTCTCTCCATTCTTTGACAAAGTCTTGTCGTAACCGAAATGTTTCACATATACGACATCTATCGGATAGCCCAAGACGTCGTAAGTTTGGCATTTGACATATCTGTTGTGTACTATACCTGTAAGGTCTTTCTGCGTACGATAGCTAACGAGCATCATGCTGTATGTCGGATTCTTGTCCTTCTCTATGCAGCGTGTTTTCATTTCGTCTATCTGATAGGCTCCTTTCAACAACTTTCTGAGAGTGAAATGTACGTCACATGCCGGTATCACGTAGTCGGCTCTTAGTTCTTCACCTCCCGAGAGTTTAACGCCCTTGGCACAATCGTTTTCTATTATTATCTCCTCTACATCTGTACGTAAGGTGAGTTTACCACCGAGAGATAGGTATTTCGCCTTGATACGCTCTACAAAAGCCTTTGAACCGCCTATGGGTGTACCGCTGTTGCGCCATGCAAGACCTGCGTAGGTGCTCATGAGAGAGAAGAGTGAGAAATCGTCAGGGACGAGTGAGTGTGTGAATGCATGTTTCAGAGTCTTGCTATCAAGCTGCGACACGAAATCGCGTATACTCAGCGTGCTGTATTTCTTCATTGTTGGCAATGCCGGATAGACTTTGTATATCAGTTTGACGACGTCCCATAAGTTCCATTTGTGGTAGGGTTTATGGACTGTGATAGCATTATGTCGGCATACTTTGACGGCCTTGACGTATTTACGCATCCACGCTTTGTCGCTCTCACTGGCTGAGTGTTTGAGCAACTCTTCCAACAGTTTGTCAGGGTCTGTATAGAATGTCACGACCTCATCGCCTAACTTAGCCTGACTATAAATATCGTAATGGAATATTTCTGTCGAATCGTCTATAGCACCTATTTCTCTCCAAAGTCCGCTTAGCTCACCTTTGTTCGATTCTGTAAGCCAATGTATGCAACCATCGATATATGTACCTTTACGTTGCCAGCCTGTACACAAGCCACCAACAGACAAGTTTCTCTCTATTATCTCTACTTCAAAACCATACTTTAATGCGTAGATACCGGCTGTCATGCCACTGACTCCAGCCCCGATGATAATTACTTTTTTCTTATCCATTATTTCCCGTGTTTATATTCACACACTCGTCATTACAACAAAGTAGCAAGTTCTACATTTATCACTTTTTTTGACAAAAGTAATACTTAATATGGTGAATTCAACTTACAAATGCAATTGAATTCTGATTAGTTAATAATAAA
>CALAUL010000094.1 GCA_937892255.1 uncultured Bacteroidales bacterium
TCTCCTATCGACGTCAAACTCTCGGGGAGGGTTATGCTTGTAAGTGCGTCACAATCATTGAAAGCATAATCTCCTATCGACGTCAAACCCTCGGGGAGGGTTATGCTTGTGAGAGCGTAACAATAAGCGAAAGCATAATCTCCTATCGACGTCAAACCCTTAGGAATGGTTATGCTTGTAAGTGCGTCACAATCATAGAAAGCAGACTCTCCTATCGACGTCACGCTATACTCCACTCCCTCGTACGTCACCGTTGACGGTATGACCACCTCTCCGGTGTACTCGCCGTTGTAAGAGTAGTAATTGCTGCCTTTATACGTCACACTCGCAGTCTTGGCACTGCTGTCAAAGTCGTACCAAATCTCTACTCCTTCGGCGTTTTTGACGCTCGTGTTCGATGCCATGGCACTCAGGCTCATGCACATCAACACTAAAAAACTTAGTAAATGTTTCATAAATAAATTAATTAAATTAAAGTGTTTGTATCCCGGAGAACAAACATTGTCTGTTCCCTAAGGTATTATTATTAATGTAAAATGTTTTTAAATATCCGACTTCTGCCCTCTCTCCTAAAAGGTAGTAAGGGGGGGGGTAAGATGCTGCATATCAACAACTTCTAAGAATTTGTCTTTCCTTATATAACTATCAAGATTCATCTCTGTTCTACTTATCATGTTTTTCATATCGTGGCAAAAGTAGTTATATTTTTCATATATAGACAAAAGATTTTCATAAAAGATACTTTTCGATTCCCACGCTCGTTTTATTTGGCAAAGTTTTCTAATCTGATCCCAATGTCACTTTCTTCCCATATACATTACACTCATCACCTCACCTTCATAACCCAATATTCTCCCTACCAAAGCCCTTTCAAGTTTCTGCCAAAGCCTTGAATAGCATCACATATTGTCCGAAGCATACCATTCGGCATACGACGTAGCTGTCTCGTAAAGTTTGACACTAAATAGGCTCACATTTTCGGGAAGATATGCCCTTATGATATCGGCGAAATGTCCAACCATATTTTCGCACGTAGGTTGGAAGCTGACTTTGAATATACGTTCCGACAACCCGTCAAACCTATTGGTATTACGTTCGTTCTTATGCACAAGCAGAGCATGATCGAGCTTATCGACTATCTCTCTGCGCACTATGGCTTTCAACACCGAGAAGTCCATCACCATGCCGAATTTGGGAGACGCAGGGTCTTGCTCCGGTTCTCCGATGATAGTCACAAAAAGCCTATACGAATGGCCATGAATATTGCGGCACAGACCGTCGTAGTTCTCCAACAAGTGTGCCATTTCAAAGTTAAACTCTTTTGTAATTCTTACTTTCATACGACAAAGATAAGCATATTTCTACATATTTGCTATCTTTGCGCTCGGTATGTCGTACAACGCAACAGAAATAAAACAGCCTATTACAGATGAAATGGCAGCTTTTGAGCCTTATTTTAAAAACGCTCTCAAGGCTCCGTATCGTCTGCTCTCCCTTGTCACCAACTATATCCTGCGTCGTAAGGGTAAGCAGATGCGTCCTATGCTCGTCTTCCTCTCTGCCAAGGCGGCCGGCACTATTGGCGATTCGACATACGCGGCGGCTACTCTTATCGAGTTGCTCCACACAGCCACATTGGTACACGACGACGTAGTAGATGAGACATACCAGCGCAGAGGACAATGGTCTGTAAATGCTATATGGAATTCCAAAGTATCTATCCTCGTGGGAGACTTCTTCCTTGCAAGAGGTCTGAACATAGCTCTCGAAGGCAATCATTACGACGTGTTGCGCATTGTCTCCGATGCCGTGAGTGAGATAAGCGAGGGAGAACTTATCCAGATAGAACACGCACGCAAACTTGACATTACCGAAGAGTCATATTTTGAAGTCATTCGTAAAAAAACAGCCACCTTGATAGCCGCTTGCACAAAAGCAGGAGCATTCTCTTCCGGAGCTCCGACAGAGGTTGTAGAGGCTCTATACAACTACGGCATCAATCTGGGTATAGCTTTTCAGATACGTGATGACATCTTCGATTATGAAAAGTCGTCGCTTCTGGGCAAACCCTCCGGCAACGACATCAAAGAACGCAAACTCACTCTTCCCGTCATCTTCGCTCTTGCCAACGCTCCAGCCGAAGAAGCCAAAAATATGCGAAGCATGATACGACGCCATTACAAGAAAGACAAGACAGCAAAAGCGGTCACCGACTTCGTAGTGCGTCATGGCGGAATAGACTATTCGATAGCAAAGATGAACGAATACAGCACGCTTGCCAAAAACGCTCTCGACATACTACCCGACAGTGACGCTAAAAAATCCCTAATAGCTCTTGTCGATTATAACATTCAACGCAAGAAATAATACTCCCAGCGTCTCCCTCTCATATACGACTCTTTTTAGGTCGAACTTCGCATTGTACACTTCAAGCCATGTTCACCGTATCTTCACCGTAGGTACACCATAGGTACACCGTAGGTACACCGTAACTTCACCGTAGGTACACCGTAGGTACACCGTAGCTTTAATGTGCCTAAACAATGCGTTCGACTATTTGCTCCATTTCTCGAACGCATAACGAAGGAAAAGCTAAGTTACAACGAAGGAAAAGCGAAGAAACAACCAAATACGTTCTTGACAACACCTCAAACAACATCAGACATATTTGAGCAAGCCACCAAACATCACCATGAACACGCCATAGTCTAAACCGAAAGTCTCTTCTCCATGACGATGAAATAATTGTGCTATAATCTCTAACAGCCACTAAAACATGTTAATAATTCTGTAAAACAGCCACTTTGTTCATCATCGTATTCAAAACTTATTATCTTTGTGAGACAAAAAATACCAAAATCATGACTAAAACACACTCTTCTATTGCGCTTCCGCTTATGATTATGCTCTTTGGCGCATGTAGTAATGAAAAAGAAGTTACCGGCAACGAGACAACGATGTACATAAAATCGCGTTGCGATATCCGTATGTTTGAAGAAACCCCTGTGCCACGAGAAGAGATGGAATATATCATATCGTGCGGGCTTACAGCACCTAACTATATGAATACACAGCCGTGGGAAATTCGTGTCGTAGACAATCCCGACCTTCTTGCACAAATGAGCGAATGTATGTTGTCAGATTTTGACTCTATACGCATCAGACAGATAAAATCCAGACCGACATACAGGAACATATTCAAAAATGCTCCTACCGTAGCTTTCATAGGATATAAAGACACAGGATATGGCGAGATAGACTGTGGAATGTTAGGAGCCAACATGATAATAGCGGCACAGTCTATGGGTTACGGTTCATGCGTATTGGGCAGTCCGGTGCGTTTCTTAAAGAGCGAAAGAGGACAAGAGTACTTCAAACGATTGTCATTCTCGCCCGGATACAAATTGCTCTATGCCATAGCCTTCGGAACACCCAAAGCGTATCCCGAGATACGACCGGTAGAAGAAAACAAATACATGTATATAGAGTAGCCCCGATTTGCTCAATGATACCTTTGCACGAAAGAGATGTAAAGTATTTGTCCGGTGTCGGCCCACATAGAGCCGACGTTATGGCTAAGGACATTGACGTTCGTAGCTGTGAAGACCTTTTGTGCTATTACCCATACAAATATATTGATAGGAGCCAAATATACGCCATCAGAGAACTTCACTCGGATATGCCCTACGTGCAAGTTCGCGGAAAATTCATATCTCTCAAAGTCGCAGGAGTCGGGCGCAACCAGCGACTGACGGCAGAATTTAGCGACAATACGGGACTTATCGACGTAGTGTGGTTTAAAGGCTTGCAGTATATACGCGACACCATCAAACCAGATGAGGAGTATGTTCTTTTCGGCAAACCGACAGTCTTCAACGGACGCATAAACATAGCTCATCCGGAGATGGAATTAGCATCAAAAGCCAACAGCTCGGTGGGTACGCTACAGCCGTATTACAACACCTCCGAGAAGATGAAAAATGCAGGTCTGAACTCCAAAGCTCTTCAAAAGATAATAGGCAAACTATTGACCGATACAACACAAATAGAAGAGACATTGCCGGAATACCTCACACGCAAGTATCACCTCATGCCGCGCGACCTTGCCATACGTGTCATTCACGAACCGGCAAACAGCCAAGTACTTGAACAGGCACGTTTTCGCATGAAGTTCGAAGAACTGTTTTACGTACAACTCAACATACTGCGTTCGCGCAACTTCTCACGTTCTCAGGTCCCGGGATTTATCTTTGCTCGCGTGGGAGACAACTTTAATACATTCTACAAACAATATATCCCTTTTGAACCCACCAACGCACAGAAGAGAGTTGTCAAAGAGATACGAACAGATATGTGTTCGGGCAGACAGATGAACCGACTGCTACAGGGCGATGTTGGCTCGGGAAAAACATTGGTAGCACTCATGTCGATGTTGCTCGCCATTGACAACGGCTATCAAGCATGCATAATGGCACCTACGGAGATACTCGCCACGCAACATTATGAGAGTATCACCAAAATGCTCGGAGGAATGCCTCTGCGTGTGGAACTCCTCACAGGCTCCACAAAGAAACGACAACGCGACATCATACTCTCTGACCTCGCAAAAGGCGAAGTGCATATCTTAGTAGGGACACACGCACTCATAGAGGATACAGTAGTTTTTAAAAATATCGGACTTGCCGTCATCGACGAACAACATCGTTTCGGAGTGGCACAGAGAGCCAAATTATGGAATAAAAACACGACACCTCCGCACGTCCTCGTCATGACAGCAACACCAATACCGCGTACACTTGCCATGACGATATACGGAGACCTCGATGTGTCTGTCATCGATGAATTGCCACCCGGACGCAAACCCATTCTCACCGAGCACTATTTCCATAATAGCCGCAATTCTCTCAACAGATTTCTGCGAAACGAGATTGACAAAGGACGACAAATATATGTCGTCTATCCTCTTATTGAAGAGTCGGAACGTATGGATTATAAAAATCTGCAGGAGGGTTTTGAGTATATGAAAAGTGCATTTCCCGAATGCAAAGTCTGCATGGTGCACGGCAAATTGAAGCCCACAGAGAAAGACGAAGCAATGCAACAATTTGTAGACGGAGAAGCACATATAATGGTTGCAACGACAGTGATAGAAGTCGGCGTAAATGTACCAAATGCGTCGGTAATGGTCATTGAGAGTGCCGAACGCTTCGGACTTTCGCAGTTGCACCAACTACGAGGACGAGTAGGCCGAGGAGCCGAACAAAGCTACTGCATACTCATGACAAGTCACAAGCTCGGCGATGAAACGACAAAACGCATGGAAGTGATGGTACGCACCACAGACGGATTTGAAATATCGGAAGCCGACCTCAGACTGCGCGGCCCGGGTTCCATGGAGGGCACGCAACAGAGCGGATTGCCCTTTGCTCTTAAAATAGCCAATCTGGCAAAAGACTCAAAACTGGTGCAATATACACGAGATGTAGCAGAAGAGATATTGCACAACGATGCCCTATTGCAGTCAGCCGACAATGCCGTAATGGTACAACAACTTATCCGCCTGACACGACAACAAGCCAATTGGAGCCTTATCAGCTGATAAAACAGAGCAGAAAAAAACTTAATGAGAACTATATGATACATTTACCCACGAAACAATAATTGTAAATACATACAAGTTTCTTATTTTTGCGCTCAGAATAATAATTATCAAATATAACGATATGCAGGAAGAAGTAGAATTGGTACTTGAAGATGCCAAAGAACAAATGACAAAAGCAGTAGCTCACTTAGACAATGAGTTAGGTAAAATACGTGCAGGTAAGGCTAATCCTAAGATGCTCGATGGTATAATGGTTGAGTATTTCGGCAGTCTTACACCTCTTTCGCAAGTAGCCAATGTCAACTCTCCCGACCCACGTACTATAGCTATACGTCCATGGGAAAAGACAATGATAGCACCTATCGAGAAAGCTATCATGGCTGCAAACCTTGGCATGAATCCTGATAACAACGGCGAGATGATACGTATCATGGTGCCACCATTGACAGAGGAACGTCGTCGCGACTTGGTTAAGCAGGTAAAGAAAGTGTGTGAGGATTCACGTATTGTAGTTCGTAATATACGTCGTGATGCTATAGAGGAGTTTAAGAAGATGAAGAAAGACGGCTTAGCAGAAGACCTTCAGAAAGATGCAGAAGCAGATGTACAAAAGATACACGATGCATACATGAAGCAAATCGACGACCTCTTTGTTGCGAAAGAAAAAGACGTAATGACAGTATAATACTGAAAATGAAAATAGGAACTCTCGACTTGGGCGAACGCCCCATCATGTTGGCTCCGATGGAAGATGTCACAGACGTGCCCTTCCGTATGCTATGCAAACAGTATGGTGCCGACATGATGTATACGGAGTTCATCAACTGCGACGCTGTGGTACGCGATATAGCCGCCACAATGCGCAAGACTACTATTTTGGAACACGAACGTCCTGTCGGTATACAGATATATGGCCGTGAGATAGAACCTATGGTAGAGGCCGCCAAAATAGTAGAAAAAGTAAATCCTGAGATAATAGACATCAACTTTGGTTGTCCCGTAAAGAAGATAGCCGGCAAAGGCGCAGGTGCAGGTATGCTTCGTGATATTCCGAAACTCATCAAAATGACCGAAGAGATAGTTAAAGCTGTCAACAAACCTGTAACTGTCAAAACTCGTCTTGGTTGGGATGAGAATTCTAAAGGCATAGTCGAACTCGCCGAACGTCTTCAAGATGTGGGTATCTCAGCCCTCGCTATTCATGGTCGCACACGCGCACAGATGTATACAGGGGAAGCCGATTGGACGCTTATAGGGAAAGTCAAAGAGAACCCCCGTATGAGAATACCTATCATCGGAAATGGTGATATAACGTCTGCTTATAAAGCTAAAGAATACTTTGACCGCTATGGCGTTGATGCGATAATGATAGGACGTGCTTCTATCGGCAAACCATGGATATTCAAAGAGGTAAAAGACTATGTCAGCAAAGGCATAGAACCTCAACCTCTAAAGATGGAAGAGCATGTCAACAGAGTGTCTGAACACTTCGAACGTACTCTCGAATGGATGGGCGACGAACGGAAAGCAGTTCTGCATTGCCGTCGTCATTTGGCTGTCACATTCAAGGGATTGTATAACTTCCGTGAACTCAAGATACGCATGTTGCGAGAAAACACAGCAGAGGGAGTTCGTAGTTGTCTGCGTGAGATAGCAGAACGTTATGCAGACTGCATAAGCGAATAAAAAAGGGCAAACGCCCTTCATTTATTTTATTACAATTTCCTCCGAATTATTATTTGCGTTTTTTCTTTTTACCGGAGTTCTCTTCAAAAGTTATCTCTTTATCAATAAGCGATTGCCAATCGTATGAAGCATCTTCGGAGAAGTCAAGAGTAGCCTCTCTATCCTCGTAACTCATGTGCAATTCATCAATTTCGCCTCCTATATATTCGTGTACTGCGTCGAGATACTCTTGCTCTTCGGGAGCACAAAACATTACAGCAAAACCTTTATCCATTCCTCTGCCCGTACGACCTACGCGATGAACGTAATTTTCAGCAATATCCGGCACATCATAGTTGACAACATAATTGACCGAAGGAATGTCTATTCCGCGTGCCGTGACATCGGTAGCGACCAACATTCTGACCTCCTTGGTTCGGAAAGCATCGAGAGCTTTTGTACGTTCACTCTGGCTTTTATCTCCATGCATTCCCACACATTCAATGCCTACACGAGCCATGGCGGCGCATACGCGTTCCACTCGTACTCTGGTACGAACAAAAACCATAATGTTGCATTCCGGATTTTCATTGTATATGCGTTCCAAATAGAAACGTTTCTCTATCATTGGCACTCTCAACAAAGTGTGTATCACATTTCGCGATACCATGTTTTTGGGAGATATACGTATATGCACAGGTTTGAAAACGAGAGAGTACGCCAACTTTTTAATCTTCTCGTCGATAGTGGCAGAGAAGAAAAGCGTCTGTCTGCGACGAGGGAGGAACTTTATGAGTTGCCTGATATCGTCAATAAATCCGAGGTCGAGCATGTGGTCAGCCTCATCGAGGATAAGCAATTCGCAACCTGTTGTTCGGAGATAACCCTGAGCGGCAAGGTCGAAGAGACGTCCCGGAGTAGCGATAAGAATATCGACACCTTGTTGCAGTTTTGCAATTTGAGGAATCTGATCAACACCGCCGTATATTGACAATATGTTCAAGCCCGAGTTACGAGCAAGTTTTTCGACAACTTCACCCACCTGATGAGCCAATTCGCGAGTAGGCTCCATGATAATACAACGTACACCCTCATAACCTTCGCGACGCGAGCGGCGCATCAGAATGTCGATAGCGGGAATAGAAAAAGCTGCCGTCTTTCCCGTACCTGTTTGAGCAATAGCAAGCACATCGTCCCCATCTAATATAGGGCGAATGGCTTTGTATTGAATATCGGTAGGTTTACGAAAACCCATCTGCTCAATGTTGTCGAGAAGTTTCTTGTTGAGTTTGAATGCCGAAAATTTCATGTATTTGGTAAGCTAACCTTGATTTATAATCTTTTGAGAGCTTGACGAATGCCATTCCAACGTTGAGTGTCCATCTTCGGACCTACCACCTCTATGACATTTCCTGAGAGGATAGCCCCTGCTTCGGCGCATTTTTCGGGAGAATAACCTTTTATCATGCCATAGAGGAATCCTGCGGCGTAGAGGTCTCCTGCGCCTGTTGTATCAATGCTGTTGGCAGGAATGATACCCACACGCGTAATGCTCTCACCCCATTTTACTATACTGCCTTTGCACCCAAGTTTGATAATGACGATGTCGGCAAGTTCGCCTATTTCGTTAAGAGCCTCTATATCCTCTTTGCCGGTGAAAGCTGTTGCTTCCTCTTCGTTAGCAAAGACGACGTCTACATATTTGCGGATAAGGGTTTTGAGGAAGTCGAGATTATCTTCTACGACATTGTAACTTGCCAAATCAAGACACGTCTTTAGACCTTTCTCATGAGCTATGCGCAGAGCAGTCTCTATGAGTTCGGCATTTTGGACGAGATAACCTTCAGCGTAGAAATAGTCGTACCCGTCGAAAAGTTCTTCATTGATATTGTCTGCAGTCAGTTCGATAGCTGCGCCAAGACAAGTAGCGAGAGTGCGTTCAGAGTCAGGACTTATAAGCGAGATACACGAACCTGTGCGAGTCTGAGAGGTGAAGAAATGAGGTTCAACACCGGAGTTCTTCATATCTTGCAAGAAAAAATTTCCTAATTCGTTTTCTCCTATCATACCAACCATTCCGGTATTAATACCCAAGTTGGCCAAACCATTGATAGTGTTCGACGCCGAACCGCCCGACACCATTGACGGAGATAGAGATTTCACCACGTCATAAATTTCTGCAGAACGTTCATCATTAATAAGTTGCATGCTACCGCGAGGCAGACCGAGAGATTCGAGCATATTGTCGCTCGGTATTCTGACCAGAATGTCAACTAAGGCATTGCCTATGCCCAAAACTTTTGCACTCATAATTTATTGATAATTTTTTTTGCAAATATATTGCATATTTCAGAATTCTCCGTATTTTTGCACTGCATTTCGGAAGTGAAATGCTTACATTCACTCTCGGACGAGAGTTACAGATATATTCAAACTCTCTAGTAGCTCAGTTGGTTAGAGCGGCGGACTGTTAATCCGTAGGTCGTAGGTTCAAGTCCTACCTGGAGAGCCACAGAGGCAGAAACGTTAATCGTTTCTGCTTTTTTTGTCATAAAAGAATTTTTCTTTTGAAGATAATTTTATTTTTTTTGCATCGAAAAAGAATAAGAATTTGTAGTTATGGACTTCAAAAGGATATTGCTAAAACTTAGCGGAGAGTCGCTAATGGGCAAACAGGGGTATGGCATTGACCCAGTCAGATTGGGAGAATATGCCGAACAGATAAAAGAGATAGCATCTAAAGACATTCAGATAGGTATTGTCATAGGCGGAGGTAATATTTTCCGTGGGCTGAGTGGCGCATCGAAAGGCTTTGACCGTTACAAGGGCGACCAGATGGGCATGTTGGCAACGGTAATAAATGCCATGGCTCTTTGTTCAGCTCTTGAAAGCATCGGTCAAAAAGCACGTGTACTGACGGCAATCAGAATGGAGCCTATAGGTGAATTTTATTCTAAACCTCGTGCCATAGAGTGCATGAACAATGGCGAAGTTGTCATTCTATCTGCAGGCACAGGAAATCCGTATTTCACTACCGATACCGGCTCATCGCTTCGCGGTATAGAGATAGAAGCAGACGTGATGTTGAAAGGTACGCGTGTTGATGGCATCTACACAGCTGACCCTGAGAAGGACCCTACAGCAACGAAATATGACGAGATAACATACGACGAGATTTACAACAAGGGGCTCAAGGTTATGGACCTCACGGCCACTACCATGTGCAAAGAGAACAACTTGCCTATCATTGTCTTTAATATGGACGTTCCTGGCAATCTGATAAAGGTCATCAACGGAGAGAAGATTGGCACGTATGTGCATAATTAAGACAAATTAAAAAAAAAGGGGAAAAAGGCATTTCCCATAGGGGAAAATGCCTTTTTTGATGTTGCGGAGAAATTGAGCGAGGAACAAAAAGTGACAATAAAACAAAAATATTTTTACTATTTGTTTGGAAGATTAAAAAATCTTCTTACCATTGCAATGTTTTAATTTTTTTTAAATTCAAATAATATGAAGACACGAAAAAATCTAGCGTATTTCGCCTTATTTGCTTGCTTGGTTTCATGTAGCGATGACATTGGAACATCCCCTGAAGAACCGTCACAAAAGCAAGAAGAAGAAACTGACAAAAAATCTTATGAAGCTGATTATGACCGTGAATCTTTTACCCAAAAACAAGGGCCAATTGCAGGTAGTGAAATTGTAATTAATGGAGAAAAAATTCCTTATACTTCAAGTTCTGTGATTATTCCAGAAGGG
>CALAUL010000095.1 GCA_937892255.1 uncultured Bacteroidales bacterium
AGTTGTTGTTGGCGGGTTGTAAAGCTGAGAAATATTAGTTAGAAGGGTATTTGAAAGGCGTTTGAATGGTGTTATAAAATCTTTTTTGCGAACGCAGAGAGCAGAATAATTCATATATCAGTGCCGTTTGACTGTCAGAAGTTATCGTTTTTGGGTGTGAAAAAAGAGCAAATGACGTTATAGGGTGAAAGTTGCGTTAAGAGGGTATAATGCTATTTGATTTTGGGTTTTATTTCTTGGTGGGAAAAGGAACACTTCGGTGTTCATCTGTTAGCTTTGGGACTTAGTTTTTTGAGTTGATTTTCGTGTTGCGTTCTCCGTCGTCTTCGTTGCAAAACGAAACAAAGATGTTTATCAAGAGTGTGAATTAGTTTTTTCTTAAACAAAGTCGAAAATATATTTAAGGGTGGGTATGAGAAACTATTATGATTTATTATTGCTAAATAAGATGTAAAAAACGAGATAGAATGGTTGTTCTATCTCGCTTTTATCAGTTGTAGCAAAGAAGCACATTTACTACTACTGATAAGAAAAATATATCTAATTTTTGTTCTATGATAAGAAATTATATTGCGAGGTGAATTATGCGTTTGGTTTCAAAGAATTCTTCTTCAAAATAAGCCTCAAGGTCATACACCAACGCACTTGCTCCGAATGGCGACACTTCGGCTTGAAAGTCTCCTCCTTTTAAGTATAAAATGCCATCAGGTATAGCGTTTATCATGCGATGTCCCACCAAATGACGTGTCATTTTCACAAAGTCAGGAAATGCTGTCACTGCGCGACTTACAACGAAGTCAAATTTCTCCTTTATTTGTTCTGAACGACTTTGCAAGGCTTTCACATTATCTAATTTCAATGCTTCTGCAACACCTTGTACCACCTTTATTTTTTTACCTATCGAGTCAACCATTAAAAATTCTACCTCAGGAAACATTATGGCTAAAGGTATTCCTGGAAATCCGCCGCCACAACCAACGTCAATAATGCGTGTTCCATTTACAAATGATGTGTATTTAGCTATTGCTAATGAGTGCAGGACATGTCGTTCCATGAAGTTCTCCATGTCTTTACGCGATATGACGTTTATCTTAGAGTTCCAATCGGCATAAAGAGCAGGCAACATTGCGAAACGCTCTTTCTGTTTTTCTGTCAGCGAAGGAAAATACTTATTTATCAGATACATAGTTTCTATCTTCGACAGTTTCAGTATTTTTTAATATGTTGTAGAGTAGTTCGCGAGAACGGAAAAGCTGAGCTTTGACTGTGCCGAGAGGCAAATCGAGTTGTTCGGCTATCTCTTCGTATGATAACTCTTGGAAATATCGGAGTTCGACTAATTGGCGATAGCGAGGTTTGAGTTTCTGTACTACGGCACGCACATGCTCTATTTTTTGAGCGTTTACCATTGTCTCCGATGGGTCCAAACCATCATCGCAAACGGTCATAGGTTTGCTGTCTTCTCGGTTGTTGTCATCGCCGTCTATTGATACGATGAAACCTTTGCGTTTACGAAGGAAGTCAATTCCGTTGTTAGATGCAATCTTAAATAGCCATGTCGAAAAAGCAAAATTTGGTGAATATTGCTTGATGTTTTTAAAGGCTTTGCCGAAGGCCTCTATTGTAAGGTCTTCTGCGTCGCTTTTGTTATTTACCATCTTAAGCAACATGAAATAGATAGAATCGCGATATCGAGAGAGTAATTCCGCATATGCTTTTTGCTCTCCGGCGACGGCTCTTTCCACCAATCCAAGGTCGTATTTCGCCTTGTCGGAATAGTTTACATTTTCTACCTCCATATTTCTCGTCTTTTACTGAGTTTGCTATATATGATGACACATGAATGAAGTATTGGCATTAATATTTCCATTGGAATGGACCACCACCACAAGCCCTTTTCTCCCATGCGTTTGTGTGCAATGCCTAATGCAGTGTGTATGAGAACCCATCTTGCAAAAACGGTTGCGCCTATTATTATTAGGAATAGCTCGTTTGATATTATAAACAGTGCTACAATGGGTAATGCGTATATTAGAAAGCGCGTTGTTAGTTCCGCTCCAAGCATTGTTTTGATTAACAATGGATATAAATTGTATGTCTTAAAATGTCGTGTTTTTTGTTCAAACCAATCATGCCATGTGTGTACTGGCTCTGATATGGTTTGCGACTCTGGTTTTACGACTATATTGGTATTCTGTTTGTTGCCCATTTCTGAGATAAACAGGTCATCGTCGCCCGACATTATATTGATGTGCTTGCGAAACTTTGATGATTGTTCGTAGAGTGTCTTTGTGTATGACATGTTGCGACCGACGCCCATAAATGGTTTCATGGCAACGGCAAATCCGAGGTATTGAACGGCATTCCAAAAGGTCTCGAAGCGTATATAGAGATTTAAAAATCCTTTGCGCTTCTCATATTTGCCATAACCTAATACAAGTTGTATTTTGTCGGAGGTATAACCTTCGTTGATTGATGTTAGCCAATGTTCTGATGCCGGTTTGCAGTCGGCGTCTATAAATACAATCTTTTCGTGTTTTGCTGCTTTAATGCCGACTGTTACGGCCAGTTTCTTCCCGTGTATAAACTTCGAATCTGCAGGAATGCTCGTATAGTAAAGTTCCGGATAACGTGCTCGTAATTCAGAAAGTACTGTAAGTGTGTCGTCGGTCGAACAATCGTCAACAACTATTATTTGAGCTTCCGGATATTTTTGTTCCATCAGAAGTGGAATGTTGTTGCGCAGATTCTTAGCTTCGTTCTTTGCACATACAATGACAGATACTGCAGGTCGTGCTTCGGGAATGTCTATCTTGCGTACACGAATTCTGAACATATAGAACGCCCAATAGAATATTTGAAACGTCCATACGATACCTATACTTATTAGTATTATGCAGTTTGCCACTATTTAGACTTTATAGTTTTTATATTGTTTCCAATCAAAGGGGCAAGATATGATTTATCGTTGCCTCATTTTGATGTTGTTTTGTAATTCAATCAGCAAAGTTAAACTTTTATTTTAATTAAACAACGGTTTAAAAAGTTTATCACAATGTTGTTTTTGAAAATAAGATACTTTTTTTTATCGTGTTCGGAATGTGTATGTCTATTGTAGAAAAAGAAGCCACAATCAAGGATATGAATGTGGCTTCTTGTTTTTTTGTGGGAGTCAGTGTTTATTTCTCGTCGCAGTGATATTTGAAATAGTCAACATCTACGTAGCCACCAGTTTTCTTTGTGGCGTAGTTGAAGATGCCGAATTTTGTTCCCATGAAGAAGCGTCGATAGTCGAATATCATGCGATAGTTCTTTGTGCCTATTTGGGTCCATGACTCGCCATCGAGACTGTAGTAGAAGTTCGCTGCATCTATTCCACCGCGTGTGCCCGGGCGGAAATCTCCGTCTAAGCGCAACCATATCTTTGGCTGTTTCGCATCGAGAAGTTTGGTGAGGTCAACGACTTCTACTATTTTCTCTTCTACTTTCGTTACGGCTTTTTCTTGTTCGGTGAGAGTTACATTTTGTTCACTCATTTCGAGAGTCGTTTTCTTGCCGTTTTTCTTTACGGTAAGAACTCCGCTATCGCCGTTGAATGCGCTCAATCCGGCACAGTCGCCATCTTTCATTTTGCTTAAATCCATGCAGATATAACCGCTACAAGTAGGTCCCTCCATGCGTTGCGTAAGGGTGTTGGGTGCAAGGTAGAGGTTCGGGACTACGCGGCTTGTCTTGAGACGTAAGAAGCCTTGACGTTCAGCCAAGCTCCATGCGTTATCCACCGGGTTGTGGTTCCACTGCCAATGTAAAGCCAGTTTTGTGTTGTCGAAGTCATCAGACAATACGATGTCTTTTTCCGGTAATCCGCTTTTGTACGGGCGCATTATATCAGGAACTTTATAGCTTTCGTCGCCCAACATCGGCCATCCGTCAATCCATCTTACGGGGGAGAGCGTGAGTACACGTCCTACGCCTCCGCGGTCTTGGAACATGATGCCATACCAATCTCCTTCTTCGGTGTCGACAATGGTGCCTTGTGCAAGGTAGTTAAATCCGCCAAAGCGACTTTCGAGTATGACGTTTTTCTCCCATTTGCCGTTTAAATCTTTTGTGCGGTAGCATACTTCGCGACGGTTTAGTCCCGAACCGAATGATTGGCTTATGAGCATGGCGTAGTATGTGCCATTGTGTTTTATGACACGTGTGCCTTCCAATAGTCCGCGTTCCTCATCTTCGCGTTGGAAGTAGCGACGAAGGCTTCCTTCCACAACGTTTTTCAGGTCGCGTGTCAACTGACACATTTCGCCTGTTCCGAAGAAGATATATGGTGTGCCGTCGTCGTCAAAGAATAGCGTTGCATCGTGAAAATGGCGTAAACGAGAGTGTATTTTCCATGGTCCTTCTGCTTTTTCGGCTGTGAAGATGTACGTGTCGCCCATTGCGCTCATCTCATTTGGAGCTAACAATGCCCAGAATTTGCCATCGTGATACTTGAGTGATGTTGCCCATTGTCCGCGTCCGTAGACTGTACCTACGCCGTCGCCTTTCTGTTGGTCGAGAGGCAAAGAAAACGAGAGGTCGTATTTTGGGGAGTCGGTTAGTTTGTCGAAGATATATCCGACAGTTTCCCAGTTTTTGAGGTCTTTAGAGGCCATTATCGGACCTCCGGGCATAAGGTGCATAGTGGTGCTAACCAAATAGAATGTGTCTCCCACGCGGATAACATCAGGATCGGGGACATCTGCCCATAGCATGGGGTTTTTTATAGGTGCTTCTTTCATGGTTTGTGCCACACTTGTTATACAGAATGCGACAGAAAGCACTACGGTAAGTAAATGTTTCATGTTCGTTTTATTTTAATAGTGTATTTCACAAAGGTAATAATTATTGCGTATTTCTCGCTCGACGTCTAAAAAGCTTCTCTGATATTTAGGTAGAAGGCGTGTTCCCCACGGCTATCAAGACCGGCGTCAAGTCGTATGTTGAGACCCTGCTGTGGAAATACTTTAAAACGCAATCCGGCACCAATCATGAAGTGTGTCTTGTCAAATGCTTTTTCGATGAGCTTGTGCGAGACATTGCCTGCCGCTACAAATGAGGTTGCTCCTATTCGCCAATATATAGGGAATCTAACTTCGCTCTGTACGAGCCATGCGAAGTTGTCGATGTATTTGTGAGGGTGTGGAATGGTTCTTCCGAGTCGTGTCCCGCCACAAGTTGATAGTTTGTGAAATGGAGCTTCTCCCCAAATGCCACTCCAGTATATTTGATTTGCTAATATTATATTGTCTGTTAATGAGGCATAATATCTTCCATCTAACGTGACGGATGCGAAGTCGTCGTTGCTTCCTAAGACTTTCAGATATCCCATGGTTTTAATTTTCAGATACCAACCTTTTGTCGGATTGAGGACATCGTTTCTGCTGTCAAGGGCAAGTACTACGCCTATGCCGTTGCTCCAACGTTCCGACTGTTGTATTTCCGGCAGAGCGACTAAGCTATCTCCCTGAAACGAAGAAAAATCGTGGTACGATACATCAAGGGAGAGACCCGCTCTCCATATTTTGTCGGATATTCCAATCTCTAAATCAGACGTGAGCAGGTATCTATGAAAGTCAAATTCGGCGAGGGCTTTGTTCTTGTCTTGGTTGCCTATGCCATAGTATTTGTCGGGCAGATAAAACATTTCCAACTTTGTCGTGACGCTGCTGTTCTTCCCCCAATATACGTCTGCAACGCATTGTACTTCAAACATTTTATTTGTTGATATTACACAAGATGGAGTTATCGTTGTAGGTCTGCCGTCGTTGTGTTTTCTGATTTGGAACATTGGCATTATGCCCAAAGCCAATCCCGTGCGTTCGGAATATGAAGCAGCCGGATAGAGAGCAAGCGAGAATGATTCTTTTTCGTACGTCAGCACGTCAAGAACTTTTTCAGCAAAGTCAACTACTTTCTCGAGATGAGAAGTCGTACGGATGCTGTCTTTAGCGTCACGCTCTTGCGCCATGGCTGTCAGTGCGCATAGTGTCAATGCTATCAGTGTGATAAAGTGCTTATAAGAGGCCATCGTCTATCATCAATACAATTACTTCTATCTGTCTATCGTCTTTTTCGGGGTCGTACTCTGATTTAAGTGACGAGCCGAAAAGTCTTGCCACCGATTGCCATAGGAATGCCGAGAATCGTCCTTTCAGATGTCTGATTACTTCGAATGTTGTGTCGCCCGTCTCTCTGTCGATTAGTTTGATGAGAATCCTTCCTTGCGTTATGGTGAGTTTGCGCAGAGGTTTTTCAAATTCGGCAAACAGAGCGTCTTCGGCCTCTTTGAGGTATATCTTCTTTTGTCTCTCGTTGTCTATCTTTGATAGCGAGTCTTCTATTTCGGTGATGACTTTTGCTGCCGTTCGTGCGTAGGGAAGAACTTTTTTTACGTTGTAAACCAGTCTGTTGTAACGAGCCATTTGCCGTTTTGTTTTGCGTTTCATTCGGCTGTAAACGCGTACTTCTGCCAGACGGATATAGGGTATAGTGTCGCCATCTAATATTTTGGCTTGAGTTATGACTTTTGGTTGCATGTCGGTCTGAGCCTTACATTCCGGCATACATGTCAGCATTGCCAAAATAAAACATAGTATGGCGAGACAATGTTTCATTTGCTTCTATCTTCTATAATCCGGCATATTTTTTCAATAGTTCTATCTCTTGAGGCCAAAGTGTTTCGTCTGGAGTTTCCAGTATTATTGGAATGTTTTCGAAGCGTTCGTCTTTCATCATGCGTTCGAAAGTAGGCAGACCTAATTTGCCAAGTCCGAGCGAATTGTGCCTATCGACACGCGAGCCACACTCTTTTTTTGCATCGTTGAGGTGTATGCCTCGAAGGTATTTAAGTCCTACAACGGAATTAAATTCGTCGAATACTCGTTCATATTCATACTCGTCGGCTATATTGTAACCGGCGGCAAATGTGTGGCAAGTGTCGATGCATACGCCCACGCGAGATTTGTCTTCTACTCGTTCAATGATATGAGCCAAGTGATGAAACGAGAATCCGAGGTTTGTTCCTTGACCTGCTGTGTTTTCTATCACCGCAGTGACGTTGTTGGTCTGACGCAGAGCTATGTTTATAGATTCGGCTATTAGATTGAGACACTCTTCAACGGAGCAGAGGTTGAGATGTGATCCGGGATGAAAGTTGAGCATTGTCAGTCCAAGTTGTTCGCAACGTTGCATTTCGTGAATGAACGAGTCGCGTGACTTTTGCAGGGCTTCATCGTTGCGGTTGCCGAGGTTTATCAGATAGCTGTCGTGAGGCAATATCTGATTGGGAGAGTAACCGTATTTTTGGCAGTTTGCCTTAAAGTGTTCTATGTCCGATGTTGTCAGAGGAGAAGCTTTCCATTGTCTTTGGTTTTTGGTGAACAGGGCAAAAGCTGTTGCGCCTATTTCAAAAGCATTTATTGGGGCATTGGCTACTCCGCCCGATGCGCTGACGTGTGCTCCTATGTATTTCATATTTGTATTATTTGTGTTTTGTCCGGCATGATGGACTTTTGTTTCGAAACAAAGATAATCAAATATTTTATACCCGTTGTTGTTGGAGTGTTTTTGGTGTGTGTCCGTGCTGTGGGTACGCTAATCTCTCGACATTTTTACAAAATGTCGAGAGATTGAAGTTCTTTTACTGAAAATCTGGTATAGTTATGGAGTGCTTTAATGCCACAAAGGCACTTCCGTTTTTGATTCGGAAATGCCTTTGTGGTATGTTTTTTATTCTCGTTTAGAACGGATACATGTTAAAGTTACCTTCGTTCGACCCGTTGTATAACTCGTGTTTTGTTTCTGCTTTGAATTGTATTGAGTTCAGAGCTTTGAGGTTTGTAGAGTATATCCACGTGTCGTGGTCGGGGTATTTTTGCGACAGGTAGTGAGCTATCTCTTTGTACATGTCGTTGAGGTCGCGTTTTGTCTCTGTGGCGTTGTATGGGGGACAAGTTATGATGATTCCGCTTTGAGTTGTGCGTTCTTGTTCGCGAAGAGCTTTGCGCATAATGCGGATATCGGGGTTAAGTCCGAGTTCCAACGTTGAGAGTTTTGCGATGTCTAATGCTTCGCCGTTGATGTCGCTTCCTATGATGTTGAGTTTGACGGGCTTGATAGCAGCTTTGGCTTCGGCAACGAGTTCTTCCCAAATCTGAGGTTCGTAATCGAGCCAATTTTGGAAGCCGAAAGGAACGTTGCGATAAAGGTTAGGTGCTATATTGCGAGCTTTCATGGCTGCTTCGATGCATATTGTTCCCGATCCGCACATAGGGTCTATGAGCGTTTCGTTTGGAGTCCAACCCGAAAGTTCGACAAGGGCGGCCGCTAATACTTCGTTTGTTGCATTTGGCAACTGTATGTTGCGATAGCATCTGCGGTTTAGAGACATACCCGAAGCGTCGAGCGACACCGTTATAGATTCGTCGGTGGCGTGTATGTTGAGGAGTATGTCGGGGTTGTCGAAGTTTACGTATGGGCGAGAGCCTTTCTTGTCGCGTATTTTATCCACTATGGCGTCTTTTGCTTTTTGTGCGAGGAACTGCGAGTTGGTAAAAAGCGTCGAGAAAGAAATATGGTCTATCATTATCGACTTGTCGGGCGAGATGATGTGATGCCACGAGTATTTGTGTACATTGCTATACAGCTCTTTGTCGTTTTTGGCTTGAAACTCAATGACGGGTATGAGTACTCTGAGTGCGAGACGACTCCAGAGGTTTATTTTATACATCGTCTTTTTGTCGGCCTGACATGTCACGGCTCTTCGTTGTGCGGTGATGTCGGTTGCGCCTAACGTTTCAAGTTCTTTTGCTAAGAGCTTTTCCGCTCCGTGTAGTGTCTTAATGATTAGTTTCATATTTCTATTGTTTGCCCGTATCATTCTTCGGGTTGCAAAGGTATTACATCTTTGTCTTTCAAACGTCTAATTTTGTTTGTTTTGTTTCCGTTCTTTGAGTTTTTTAACTATTAGAAGTTCGTTACTTGCCTGCGCAGATGCCCCAAGAGAGGAAAACTAATGGAGCGTTCCAGTTGATGGCAATTTCGTTTGTCGAGTAGCTACACTCTTCGTCATCGTAAGATGATGCCGGATAGATGCTTCTGTTTGTAGAGTCGCAGTCTGTGCGAACTACCGTGTTAGGTCCGCCGATGAGGAATCCCGGAACCGGCATTTCGATACCGTCGGCAGATGAAGGGCGGTGGTGTGGGTGCATTGATTGTTTGCTGCCTGTACCTGTGACGAAAGAGTAGCCTGTGCCATTGCGACCAAGTATGTAGTGAAGGTCGTTGAGTGCTGAGTTGTAATATTTCACGTCGCCAGTGAGGCGTTGAGCAATGAGTTTTGCCATGCCTTCGTTGGCAACCGATGAGTTGCTTCCCCAATCATATTTTATTAGGCTGAGGGCGACAGGCGATTGCGATTCATACTTCAAGAGTGTGTCTGCTACGGCAATGATGTTGTCTTTTGCCACGATGTTATTTATAGGGCTTTCGTTTCCGGCAAGAGCGAGTGAGTAGTGTCCTAAGATGCCTACATAGCCCCAAGAAGGTACTCCGTATGATTGGTTGTATTTTGCAGCTTGTTGTTCGTATTTCTTGTCGCCTGTTGCCAAGAACATTTCTGCTGAGGCCCAGAACCATTCGTCTTTGAGGTCGAAGTCACCGTATTCGCCAGTTGACACGCCTTCCGGGTTGCGGAATTTCACATCCGGATTTTTGAGAGCCCATTCGTAAGCTTTTTTCGCTACGTCGAGACAAGAGTCTGCGAGAGGTTTGAGTTCGTCTCCCCAAGTAGGGAGAGTTCTGTAAGCCATAGCGGCAGTTGCTGCAAGGTCAAGAGTGGCAGCTGTGCCTTTGGCTACAACGTAACGTTGTCTTTTGCATTCGTGGGGCATGATGAAGTCTTCAAAGGCGAGAGTGGTGAGCTTGTGGTAAACTCCGCCGTCTGAAGGGTCTTGCATTGTCAACATCCAACGGAGGTTGTAGAGAGCTTCGTCGATGATGTCTGCGATATTGTTGTTAGATTCGGGAATGTTGAGGTTTGTCTCTTTTGACATTTGCTCGTTGAGGTATGCAGCCAACAATACTGTGTATGTCGTGATACTACTGTTGACTATGTATTTGTTGTAGTCGCCGGCGTCGTACCATCCGAGGGGTGATGATATTATGGTGCCTTCAGGACGAGCTTCGTTGGCGGCTGATTTGTGAACCATGACAGAGTCGTCGGGGTGTCCGGCTGGGCGGGCCCAAGTCAGGCCATGCACAGAGTCAATAGCCATTGCGGTACGATTGTAATAGAATGCCCTTACTGCGTCGGTACAAATTTTTGTGTAAGGGTTTTTGTTGATTTGGAAAGAGTGCGAACGTTGAGCTTCTGATGTCTTGATATAGTATGTGCCATCGGTGTTGAGTTCTGTGAAGACAAGACGTTGGATAGTGTCGTTTGCTTCAGCCCAGAAGTAAGGCATACTTGCTTTGCCTCGGAATACGATTTCGTCTTGTTCGTTGCATACGTAGAACGAGTCAGTTGGCTGAGTTGTAAAAGCCATCTTTTCCGTATCGGTCATATACCCGCATTGGTCAATGCGAATGTTGTCCGGAGAAAGAGGCACAACAGAGGCGTTTTGTGTGCCACAAGCCGACAAGAATAATGCCGACATAAAGGCTGCGTTGATTATTGATTTATTCATGATTGAAACTTTTTGTTGTGAATACTTTTGCAAGTATAAGGAATAAATATTGAAACAAAAAAGAATATTAGTGTCAAATATACACAAACATATTTTTAAAGTATTCGTCATGATGGATTTCGATGAGTCGTGAGATTTTGTATAGTTAGAAAAACAAGCGGTGTCTATATCACAACAAGCACCGCCATAAAAGCTCAAACTATGTAATAAAAAAGTTTGAGAGAGTTTTGACGATTTGAAAGGTATGTATCTTAAATCAATTCGCAAAATAATGCCAACTCATAGTGTAAAGATTGGGAGGTTTGGTATAGAAATATTTTGTGAGACTCTTTTGTCTTATAGAAAAGTTTCACGAATAGACTCGAAATGCAATTAGAATGGCTTCTGATAAGTATGAAATCTGGACGAGGATTCTTATAAACATTGCGAATGTTGTAAAAAAAACACCTATCTTTGTATTTGATATGAATTTACATAGGGATATATGAATAAAAAAGTCGGATTGTTTGTTTCGTTGGGGCTTGTTTTCTTGTGCTTTGCGATGTGGGGTTTTGCCGGATGCATAACCAATCCTATGGTGAAAGCATTTTCGAAGATATTTCAGATGAGTGCTACCGACGGTATATTAGTTCAGGTGGCGTATAGTGCCGGATATTTTGTCATGGCGTTGCCTGCTGCATTGTTTATAAGGCGGTACACATATAAGATGGGAATGGTCGTGGGTCTATTCCTTTTTGCTACGGGCTCTTTTTTGTTTTTGCCGGCTTCAGCAATGGGGGAATATTATCCATTCTTGTTTGCATATTTCGTACTGACGTGTGGTTTGTCATTCTTGGAGACGTCGGCCAATCCGTATATCCTTACTATGGGAGATTCGCGTAAAGGAGTGTTGCGTCTGAATATCGCTCAGTCGTTTAATCCGATAGGCTGTTTGCTTGGCATAATGGTAGCCAAAGAGTTTATCATAAAGAGATTGTCTCCATTGTCGGCAGAAGAGAGGGCGATGCTTCCGAGTGAGGATTTTGAAGTGGTAAAACAGACGGACTTAGGGATATTGAGTTCTCCGTATGTGTGGTTAGGGTTGGTTGTGCTTGTTGTGGGAGTGTTGTTGCTTGTTTTGCCTTTGCACACGTCGGAGGATAAGGAAGAGCGCGAAAAGCTTAATTTCATAAGTACCATGAAGCGACTGATGGTAGCTCCCGGGTACAAGACGGGCTTCTTTGCTCAGTTTTTCTACGTCGGGGCACAGGTGATGTGTTGGACGTTCATTGTGCAATATGGGACAAGGCTTTTTACGGAACAAGGTTATTCCGAAGTAGAGTCAGAGTCGATGAGTCTCAACTATCACATGTTGGCAATGGTATTGTTTTGTGTGTTTAGGTTTATCTGCACGGGACTTATGAAAGTGATAAGTGCATCGAAGTTGCTTGCTGTCTTTTCACTTATGGCCATAGTGTTGACCGGGTTTGTGATATTCTCTGACGACATGTTGGGATTGTATTGTTTGGTGGGAGTTTCGGCATGTATGTCGCTGATGTTCCCTACGATATACGGATTATCGTTGCGCGGACTTAATACCGAAGATGCCAAGATAGGAGCCGTGGGACAAGTCATGGCTATAGTCGGAGGTTCGGTGTTGCCACCGTTGCAGGCGCTCATTATCGATACCGGAGACTTTGGTACAATGTCGGGAGTCAATGCATCATTTATAATACCGGCATTGTGTTTCATGGTAGTGATGTTTTTCGGGGTGCAGTCGCGTATGCGAGAGAAGGATACTTTGATAGAAATAATAGGAGTTTAGGCGATGGACAAAGAAGTAATTTATTCGAAGAAAGTCATAGAATTTACCACGGTGGCGCATGAATACTGCGTCTTTATGGAGAATATAGAGAAGTATAGCAAGGCCGATTTTATAAAAGTGGCATCGTGCATCTTGCCGTTGATATACGTCAAGGCGGCTGTTGTGCCGGAAGTAGAGCCGATGTTAGACGGAGTGTTGGAAGAGTTTGTCGATGAATTTAATTACGAGAGAGTCCGTAGCACGATACGAAAAAAGGTAACCAAACACGACGATTATTTGGAGGTGTTTAAAGAAGACATGCGTCATAGCGAAACACCCATCATAGCCACCATATCGGAAGACATGGCGGATATATACCAATCGTTGAAAAACTTCTGTGAGACATATCGACTGGGAGTCGACGAAGCAATGAACGACGCTTTATATGCTGTTGTAGACGACTTTAAACATTATTGGGGACAGCGTCTGTGCAATGCACAACGAGCTTTGCATTGTGTTCTGTATGGAGGAGAAGACTTGAGCGATGAGAAGGGTGTCGACGAAGAAGAGACATCGCCATGGGAGGGACTTTATTAGAGAAGTCATATTAAAGATATTGAAGATGAGTAGGTTGACAAACAAAGAACTCGACAAATTGCCCATGGTGCAATTCTCAGAAGAGGTGGTTGTTGTGGAGACAGAAGAGGCCTTGCAACAAGCCGTCAGAGAAATGCTCAACGCTACGATGTTGGGTTTTGATACCGAGACCCGACCGTCGTTTCGCAGAGGGTTGAGCTACGGAGTGTCGTTGTTGCAACTCTCAATAGACCATAAAGCCTGGTTGATACGTCTGAATAAAGTCGGTCTGTCGGCCGAAATATGCTCCTTGTTAGAGTCTGATGAAATAATGAAAATCGGAGTTGCAATACGTGATGACATCAGAGGCCTGCAGAAACTCCATTCATTTCAACCTCGCAACTTTGTCGATTTGCAAACAATGGCAAAAGAACGTGGACTGGAAGATTTCTCGCTTAAGAAATTGGCCGCACATGTAATGGGCGTCAAAATAAGCAAAAGACAACGTTTGAGCAATTGGGAATCAGACATGTTAAGCAACGCTCAGATAAAATATGCAGCAACAGACGCATGGGTATCGTTGCAGATATACAAAGGTTTGCAAGCAGGCGTCACCGAACACGAAAGAATCGTAGAAATACTTAAAGAACAAAACATTAAATCATGCATAGAGTAATATTAAAACGAGGCAAGGAGCAGAGTTTGCTCCGTTTTCACCCATGGATATTCTCGGGTGCGATAGGGACAATAGACGGAAATCCAGAAGAAGGAGACGTCGTGGAAGTTCTTGATTCGACAGGCAATTTCTTAGCCTTGGGACATTATCAGATAGGCTCTATTGCGATACGAGTATTGTCGTTTCAGCCTTGTGCCATCAATCAAAGATTTTATTCGGAACGAATCATGCAAGCATACCGTCTGCGACAACAGATGGGACTCGCAGACAGCGAACACACCAATGCCTTCAGACTCATACATGGAGAAGGTGACGGTTTGCCCGGATTGGTGATAGACTTCTACAACGGAACGGCTGTCGTGCAGATGCATTCCGTGGGCATGTATAAAGATCGTGGATATATAGAGAAAGCCCTCATCGATGTAATAGGAGACAAACTTAAAGCAATATACAACAAGAGCGAAGGAACATTGCCATACAAAGCCGAACTCGGTTGCAACAACGGATATGTATATGGATCGTGCGGAGATATGGTGGCAATGGAAAACGGATTGAAATTCTACCCGGATTGGGAAAAAGGACAAAAAACAGGCTTCTTTGTCGACCAACGAGACAACAGAGCTCTGATAGAGAAATACAGCAAGGGACGTAATGTGTTGAACATGTTCTGTTATACAGGCGGATTCTCCTTTTATGCCATGAGAGGAGGAGCCAATATGGTACATTCTGTCGATAGTTCGGAACGTGCAATAGAACTTACCAACAACAACGTGGAACTCAACTTCCCGGGAGACACACGCCATCAGGCAACGGCAATGGACGCATTTAAATTTATGCAAGAGACAAAACAGAAATTTAACCTCGTCATACTCGACCCGCCGGCCTTTGCCAAGCACATGAATGTTCTGAATAATGCACTGAAAGGATACAGAAGACTAAACACAAAAGCCCTTGAAATGATAGAGCCGGGAGGAATCTTGTTTACCTTCTCTTGTTCGCAGGTTGTCTCAAAAGAGGTGTTCCGCACCATGGTCTTCTCTTCGGCAGCAAAGGCAGGTCGCAGAGTAAGTATCTTACACCAATTGTCACAGCCGGCAGACCACCCCGTGAACATTTACCACCCGGAAGGCGAATACCTGAAAGGACTCGTATTGCACGTATTGTAGCATATTGAAAAGATGGAGAACAACACAAACGACATAGTAGATTTTTACGACTTCGGCTTCGATGACCAGCTCCTTGACAGTTTAGACGCAATGCGCTTTGAAACAGCCACACCGGTTCAAAGTCGAACCATACCTGTCATCATGGAAGGTGATGACCTCATAGCTTGTGCTCAGACTGGAACAGGCAAGACAGCAGCCTATCTCTTGCCCGTCATAAATCGTCTCGTGGAAGAGGAACATTCAGGAATCAACACCATCATACTTGTACCGACGCGCGAACTTGCCATACAAATCGACCAGCAGATGGAAGGCTTCGGATACTTCGTGTCGGTTAGTTCGACGGCCATCTACGGAGGCAATGACAGCAACGAATGGGGCAGACAACGTCAAGCCCTCGAAACAGGAGCCGACATAGTGATAGCAACTCCCGGACGCATGCTCCAACATATCGCAATGGGATATGTCGACTTTTCCAAAGTGCAACATCTGATACTCGACGAAGCTGACAGAATGCTCGATATGGGCTTTTACGACGATATAATGCAAGTCGTAAATCTTTTGCCAAAAGAGGGACGTCAAACGCTTATGTTCTCAGCAACAATGCCTCCCAAAATACGACAATTGGCAAAGAGCATTCTAAACAACCCCAAAGAAGTGAGCCTCGCAATTTCGAAACCTGCCGAAGGTATAAAACAAGGAGCATATTGCGTATACGACACACAAAAACTACCACTGCTGAAACATATCCTCAGCCAATACAAAGAGGGTAGCGTGATAATATTCTCGTCGAAAAAAAGCAGTGTGAAAGACATCTCGAGAGAATTAATGCGAGGCAAATTCAATGTCGGAGTCATACATTCCGACTTGGAACAAAAGGACAGAGAAACGGTCTTGAGGGAGTTTAAAAACAGAAATACAAATATCCTTGTTGCGACAGACATTATAGCGAGAGGAATAGATATAGAGAAGATAGATTTGGTCGTCAACTACGACGTGCCACGAGACGCTGAAGACTACGTACACCGCATAGGAAGAACAGCTCGCGCCAATACAGAGGGTTGCGCCTATACGTTCGTCAACGAAGCTGAAATGAGAGCATTCTCATCTATAGAAAAGCTCATAGAAATGGAAGTCCCGAAAGAGACAATGCCATCAGAACTCGGACCGGGCCCAGAATACAAACCCATTTCGCCATCTCGACGACAAGGAAATAGAAATAGGAGACATTTCGGAGGCGGCAAATCGCGCTCCAATCAAGACAAAGACGTAAAACAAAACCCACATTTCAGACGTAACAAAGGCAGAAAAAAGCCTAACGGCACAAAAGAAGGATAGATAATTTGTCAGAAAAGACTTCCATCATTAAACGCAAAAAGAGAGAAGATAATGATAACCATTGGAGTTGTAGATAAACATGTTGTAGTTCGAGATGCCATAGTGGCACTTCTCGAGCAGAATAGCGAGTTTAATCCCATAGCGTTGGATGTAGACCCGGTAGTGGTCGTAGACAAGATAAAACAAGAAGGGATAAACATTGTATTGATTAATATACACGACCTCGACAATGTCTCTTTTTCACTGATTAAACATATCACACAACGTTATGAAAGGGTAAGAGTCTTGGTCTTTTCACACACTGATAGTGAAGCTATTATCGTAAAATCAATTAAGTCGGGAGCGAAAGGTTTCCTTGCCGGCGACGCAGGCCGAAACGAACTCTTTGAAGCCATCTATACACTTCGCAACGGTTTTGACTTCTATAGCAAATCTATTGCACATCTGCTCTTGGGTAAATATATCAATGGTATGCTCATGGAGAAGAGTTCTCAGGCTCCGGGCATCGAGGCTCTGAGTTCTCGTCAGATAGAAATCTTAAAACTCTGGGGTGCAAACAAAAGTAATAAGGAGATAGCAGACGAACTCTATTTGAGTGTGCGTACCGTTGAAAGTCATAAAAATCATATCATGCAGAAGTTAAATCTTAAAACTACAGTGGATATGATAAAATTCGGCATAAGGAATAATCTTATCGAATTGTAGTTGCCTTTACACAGATAATATGTGGTTGGAGGTCTTGTAATGCTATATTATGAGACCTCTGGCATCAACGTTGCGTTTAGTTCAACTGTGTTAAGTTAGTTAAGATGGTTAATTGAATTGATGTGTGGTCGTAAAATTTCTCTATCGCATTGAAAAAATATTTTGTTTGCGATGTAGGGAAAATAACGTGAGTTTAGTGAATACAAAGAGTGTTTATTTCAATCCGCGATAAAGTGTTTTCGAGACACACTTCCTTCCCACCCAAAAACATTGCGCACACACTTCCTGCATCGTTTGAACACCATTCTAACACCGTTTAAATGCCGTTTAAACGACATTTAAAGGTGTTATCATTCGGACAGTATTATGTATCTATGGGGAGTATAGTATGGTGTAAAGAACTGTTCGTGCGCATTTGCTGCGCACCAAATGCGCAAATAGTGCGCACGAACTGCGCACCGAAACGGATTTTTGCAAAGCCTCTGCAATACCACTGCAACGCCTATGCAATCAATATACACCCTGCATCTTTGCTTTTAGCCATAATCTCGTTACACTTGCGAAACCGTCACAACTCATTGCTAAAAACATATGCGACGCATTACGGGCATAATCATAACACTCTTTCGTTGTGCGCTGAAACTCTTCATTTGAGCATAGAGACTCGAGTTTCTACAACATCAATTGTTCAAATCCAAGAAATTGACCTAAAACCAACACTCTTTCATTTCTTTATTTTATATTTGCGCAAGAGTGAGAGACAATGGGCAAAACGATGAAAAAAATACAGACAGTATTGTCGTCTGTCATACTAACGTTGATTGGTATGACGCTTTTAGTATTTATCTTGACGATGTTGCCTAGCGTACAGCGATGGTCGTGCGAAAAGCTTACCACGGAGTTGAGTGAGAGATTGGGTATAAAGATTACAGCTGACAAATTTCGCTATTTCCCGTTCACAACAGCGGCACTTTATGACATAAGTGTTTTCGACTTGCAAGAAGATACACTTTTGTCGGCCAAGAGCATGAAAATTGATTTTACGCTGAATACTTTTTGGGGAGATGTCTTTGCTCTTTCAGAACTGGCTTTTGACAATGTGGTTGTCAAAGTAAACAAGAGATCTTCAGGAGAATACAACTATACAGATTTGATGCCGTTGCAGGACACTTCGTCTACTGCAGTTTTTAAACCCATCAATGTCGGAAAAGTCACATTGCGCAATAGCGAAATATTGATATCAGACAATGGAGTTCCAAAGGTAAGAGTGAATGGCATCAATACGCACATTGAAGATGTAAGTTTTTCAGATACGTTGAAAGTCGCAAACATTTCTTATGTCGCGGCTTTTGATGAACTGAATAAACGTAATATCTCGTTGTCGTGTCTGGTAGGTTTGCGAGGAGACACTTTATTGGCAAAAACTATCGAAGGCTATTATGGCAATACGTTTTTCGACATTGTAAAGGCTGAAGTTGTGATGTCTGAAGAGTCGTCGTCGAGAGAAATATATGCAGATGTGGAGAAACTGCATATAGATGAGTTGTTGTTGCGACGAGCCGTTCCTACGTGGCAAAACTATGCCTTTGATATTAAGGGCACATGTCGATTGACGTCGAATGTCATAGAAGTGACAGACCTTGAGATTGCAACATCAGGCAAGAGTCGTCTTAACGCAGATGTATATGTGTCTAATTATAAAACACGCAACGATATTATCACCAATATAAACATTAAAGGGTGTTATGTCAATATTGAAGAGGTAGAGGACATGTTGGGACGGACCATAGCAGATAAGAAGATAACAGATGGCCTTGGAAATATAGATATTGTGGGAAAGATAGGCGGGAGTTCAAAGATGTTTGTTTACGATGGTTCGCTGATTAGTGGCATAGGCACGTTGAACCTTGAAGGAAAGGCTTTTCTTGTTGATAATAAGATGTCCGTTGATAGTCGACTCTATTCAAAAGGAATAGACCTTAGTGTGGTGACAGATGGATTGGTAGGACCGATGACGTTTGTTGCAGATGTGAATGGCTATGTTGAGAATGATAGTGCGTTTTTTGTTCAAGTTGATGGGAATATAGAACACTTCATGGTAAAAGGCTATCGCTACAATGCTGCCACTTTCAACGGATTCACCAATTTGAAGCAGGGCAATGTACTTGTTGAAATGTACGACCCCAATGGTTCGCTTAATATTATCGGGGAGTACGGAGAAGACAAGGAAAAACGTTTTTACTCAGTGACGGCAAAGGTCGACAGTCTGAATGTCGGCAAAACAAACCTTATGGAGAAATATCCGGAAGGGGTCTTGTCGTTTGTATCGCGACTTTCGTATATCGATGCATTTGACAATACGCAGCGTAGTAATTTGTTCGTGAATAATCTTACTTTTAGCGGAAGTGCTGAGCCTATTGATATTAACAGAATCATAGTCGATGTCAAACAAGAAGAAAGGTATAAGAATATAATGATTGAGTCTGACAAATTGAATGGCTCGGTCTATGGCGAATTTGCGTATAGCGATGTTTGGCCTGTGTTGTATAACCAGATGTTAGGCTCGGTGGAAGCAATCGGCAAACCGATGAAAAAACAGGACGATGTTGATATGTCGATTGATTTGCAATACAGTGAAATAACGCCGTTGTTGAAGCTCGTAAGCGACAGCTTGTCGGTAGATGGTCGCGGTGCAATAGCCGGAAATGTCAATTCGAAGCAAAACGAGATAGAACTGCGCATCAAGTCAAATCAAATCAAATATCAAAGTTATGAATTGGCAAATGTCAACGTCCATGTACGTTCGGGGAAAGACACAACAACGCTTGATGTCACAAGTTCGCTTGTCATTATTCCTTTGTTGGGAGTAGTCGTTGATGCAGACATTTCAAATGTTGTAACAGACAACTGTATGCAGACAAATCTGACGTGGAGAAAAACAGCCGAGTCGCAACAGAAAACGGACATCAGTCTGAAAACGTGCTTGTCAAAAGATGTTTATGGCTATTTGGCCAATGTAAATATAGAGCCGTCGAAGATGATTTTCGAAAGCGACTATTGGGATATTCAGAAGTCATACGTCAGTATATCATCGCATTCGCTCAGTATCGATAATTTCAGAATAGAGTCAGACGATAAATTCCTCAGTCTTGACGGATTTATCGACACCAAGCAATTTGAAGATACGCTGTATCTGACAATCAACAAAATAGCGATGGAAGACATATTTGTGACCGACCCCGAAAAAAGTCGTTATACAATAGCCGGAGATTTGAATGCAAGTGCAAAAATTACCGATTTGGACAACAACTACATTGTCAATTGCATAGCAGATATAGACCGTTTCTATGTAAATGGCGATAATTTGCAACATCTCGATATAGAGTCGAACTGGTCGTCGGAACGAAATTTGCTGAATCTCGATTTGGCTATCGTGACAAACAATAAATGTACAGCTCATGGCATCGGTGGGTACGATATAAAAAACAGTAATTTCAATATCTATTTTGATATAGACAGCCTTTCAGTCGGATTTCTCAACCACTATTTGAAATCGCCCATAAAACACATCTCCGGCACGACATCGGGAAATCTGCAACTCGAGGGAATCTTGCCCGACATAAATCTAAATGCTCGACTGGCATTAAACAGATCCCCGTTCTCAGTTCGTCAGACAATGGTTGATTACGTGTTTATCGGAGGAGACTCTATAATCTTGTCTCCAACAGACATGGAATTTCGCAACTTGCGTTTTGTCGACAAATACGGCAATAAAGGCGAATTCTTCGGACATATAAGTCATAATATGTTCACGGGTCTAAATCTCAATTTGGGCTTTCGAACCGACGACTTGCTCGTCTTGGAAACCACCGAAACAGTCAGTCCCACATACTATGGAACTATATATGCCGACGGACTGTTGAGCGTCGCAGGACGAACGAGCAATATCAAGTTGCAAATTGATGCCACAGCTCGTCCTAATACCATTTTCAATATTCTTCCTATGGGAAAAGGCGACATGCGTGAAAATTCGTATATCAAGTTTGCATCATCGTCAGAAAAAGCTGAAGACGACATTATTGATTATGAATCATTGGCCGGAGGAGTCACAGCGCAACTCAATGTCAAGATAGAACCTACATCGCAGATATGTGTCATAGTCAATCCTCGTACCAACAATATGATAAAAGCTACCGGAAATGGAGATTTGCGACTTGACATCAACAAAACAGGAGACTTGAACATATATGGTGATTACATTATTGAAAACGGACAGTACAATTTCTCGTTTGAGAACCTTCTCAATAAACAATTCAGTATCAATCAAGGCAGTTCTCTCTCATGGGACGGTGTGCCTTACAATGCACGAATAGACCTTGTCGCCACATACAACGCCAAAGCATCGTTGTACGATTTGGTAGCAGGTAGCGGTGACGCGACAAGCGGTGACCTCAAACGACGTGTGCCCGTTAATGTCAACCTTCATCTTACCGAACGTCTGGCAGACCCGAATATAAAATTCGACATCGAAATACCGTCGTCACTCAACTTCAATCAATATACCTTCGACCAATACGTCAGCACCGATGAAGAGATGAACCGACAAGCCATCTCGCTCTTGTTGTCAAATCGTTTTTCCGTTGTCCAAGAGTCGGCAAATGCAGGACAAAACAACACATCGGGCTACGTTACGACAACGGTGTCGGAACTCGTGTCAAATCAGATAAGTAACTGGATATCTCAAAACAAATATAATGTCAATTTGGGCGTCAATTACAGACCCGGAGACGAAGTGACAAACGAAGAATATGGCGTCGCAATGTCAACGCAGATATTTGACAACAAGATTATCCTAAGCGGAAATATCGGCTATGGACGCAGCGTCTCAGAGTCTTCCGATGGAACAGTCATTGGCGATTTCGATATCGAATACAAAATAAATAAGTCCGGCAATCTGCGAGCCAAGGCATATACTCACTCCAACAATGACGTCATTTACGAGACTTCCCCGACAACGCAGGGAATAGGTCTCTCGTTCTCGGAAGAGTTTAATACCTTTGGAGAACTCTTCCGCAAATATTGGGGAGTCCTGACCGGCAAACGCAAACGCGAAAACAAAGACGAAAAAAAATAGAATATATCATGTATATCAAACTTATATCAGACACCGCCGGAGTGGCTCTATCACAAGTGAAAAACACTATCAAACTTATTGACGACGGAGCTACTGTGCCATTCATAAGTCGTTATCGCAAAGAAGCGACAGGAAATCTCGACGAAGTGAAGGTCGCTCAAATCAAGGAACTCTATTCTCGATATACAGAACTCATAGCTCGCAAACAGACAATTCTCAAAAACATCAACGAACGAGGAGCTCTTACAGAAGAGTTGAAGCATAAAATTGAAAATTGTTGGGAGCCTAACCTCCTTGAAGACATATATTTGCCATTTAAGCCCAAACGCATGACTCGTGCAGCAAAAGCTCGAGAAAACGGGCTTGAACCTCTTGCAAAAATGCTGATGAAACAAAATGCCTTTGATGTTGAATCAGCAGCAAAGGCGTATCTCTCAGAGAAGATTACATCTGTCGACGATGCACTTCAGGGTGCACGTGATATCATAGCAGAGTGGATTAGCGAGGACAGTTCGGCGCGAGACATAGTCCGAAGTTCGTTTGAGAGAAGAGGCATTATCACGTCGAAAATCGTCAAAGGAAAGGAAATAGAAGGCGCAAAATATAAGGACTATTTCGATTGGGAAGAACCTCTTTCGCGTTGTCCGTCACATCGTCTTTTGGCCATGCGTCGTGCCGAGCGAGAAGGCATCATAAAGATAACTATCTCGCCCGAGAATGCCGATGCCACAATCGAAAAACTGAGCCGCAGATTTGTCAGAAACAGCACGCCGTCGTCTCGTAATGTCTCGTTGGCAGTGAGTGACGCTTATAAGCGACTTATCGAGCCGTCTATAGAGACCGAATTTGGCGGATTTTCCAAAGAAAAGGCTGACACTGAGGCGATAAAGGTATTTGCCGATAACTTGCGACAACTGCTCTTATCTGCGCCATTGGGACAGCATCGAGTCATGGCCATTGACCCGGGATTTAGAACGGGTTGTAAAGTTGTTTGCTTGGACCAGCAAGGCACATTGCTGTGCAATGACATCATCTATCCGCACGCACCTCAAAATGATGTCAACGGAGCCGCAGCATTGGTAAAAAGACTTTCTGCCAAATATGATATTGAAGCCGTTGCCATAGGAAACGGCACAGCTTCGCGCGAGACAGAGCAGTTTGTTCGAGATTTAAATCTTCCCGAAGTTAAGATATTTGTTGTCAGTGAAGATGGCGCATCAATATATTCTGCGTCGAAGATAGCACGCGAGGAATTCCCTGATTATGATGTCACGGTACGAGGCGCAGTCTCTATCGGACGACGTCTTATAGACCCATTGGCAGAACTTGTAAAGATTGACCCCAAGTCAATAGGCGTCGGACAATATCAGCACGATGTTGATCAGACGCGTTTGCGCGATGCACTGAATGCCACAGTCGAGAGTTGTGTAAACAGTGTGGGCGTTAACCTCAATACGGCAAGTAAACATCTGCTTATGTATGTTTCGGGCTTGGGCGAAACCTTGGCACAAAACATTGTCGACTACCGAACGCAGAATGGCCCATTTAAAAGCCGTTCCGAACTAAAGAAAGTGCCACGTCTTGGAGCCAAGGCGTATGAGCAATGTGCAGGCTTTCTCCGTATCGCAGGAGGAAAAAATCCTCTTGACAACTCTGCCGTACATCCGGAGTCGTATCATATCGTCATGCAGATGGCAGAGGATATTAACTGTTCGGTGACAGAACTTATGGCAAGCAAAGAGTTGCGTTCTAAAGTTGAAATAAAACGTTACGTCAGTGGAACAGTAGGACTTCCTACGCTGACAGACATCATGACGGAGTTGGAAAAACCCGGACGCGACCCTCGCAAGTCTATCGAAGAGTTTAGTTTCGACAAGAATGTCACAGCTATTGAACATCTTGTACCCGGCATGATATTGCCCGGAATCGTGTCAAATATCACAGCGTTTGGCGCGTTCGTAAACATCGGGGTAAAGCAAGACGGACTTATACATATCAGCCAAATGTCTGCGAACAGATATGTCAAAGATATCAACGAGATACTGAAACTCCACCAACATGTCAGCGTAAAAATATTGGACGTCGACATAAGTCGTAACCGTATAAGCTTACAACTTGTCAACAACTGATGATTGCAGATGAGTCTTGCTTGTTCGAAATGCCGTAATCACTTTAACAAAAACACGATAAACATGAAAATCAACTGTACCAACATTGGCGAAGTTGTCACACTGCCGGCAACGGGATTGACGCTCGCCGAAATAGCTGCAACCCTTGGCGTGAAGACGAAATATTCCATCTTAGGGGCTTTGGTAAATAATAAATATGAAGGCCTGACATACAGAGTATATAATCCTAAAAAGATAACATTTTTCGATGTCACTCACCCCGAGGGAAAACGAACATATACGCGTTCGTTGATATTGATGCTTTATGCTGCCACACGTAAGCTGTTTCCAAAGGCAGAACTCAATGTCATGCGTTCGGTGTCGAACGGAATATATTGTGAACTTCTCGGAGAAGACGCTCCGAAAATGACAGCGACGGTTGTCAAGAGTATCTATGACGAACTCGTAAAAATCACATGCGCAGACCTTCCCATCGTTAGGGAAGAAATAGAAACAGGTGAAGCCTTAAAGCTATTGTCATCTCAGCCTACCGTCCTTAAGCTTATCAAGCAACATGGGGATATGTATACAACCGTTCATCGGTTAGGAGAAGGCAATGTCATGTTTCTTAATGGAGCTTTAGTATCTCGAACGGGCATTGTCGATGTCTATAATCTGACGTTATATGGAACGGGTATGTTGCTTTCGCTTCCGTCACCCGGGAATCCGGAAGTGCCTGCCTCTATAGTCAATCAAGACAAGATGTTTGCGACGTTTCAAGATTCTCGAAGATGGCAGGATATGCTCGGTCTTCGTTTTCTCTGCAATGTCAACGAGGGTATTGTAAAGGGATATGGAGGCTCTATTATTCAGATAGTCGAAGCATCGCAAGAGAAACGAATATCAGCCATAGCTGACATGATACTTGAGCGTAAAGATAAAGTGAAGATAATCCTTATAGCCGGACCATCTTCTTCCGGTAAGACAACATTTGGCAAACGCTTGGCTCTTCAGCTTATCGTTAATGGCATTCGTCCTGTCAACTTGTCGATTGATAACTATTTTGTCGACAGAGAGAACACACCCCGAGACGAAAATGGAGATTATGACTTCGAAGCAGTAGAGGCCGTAGACGTGTCATTGTTTAATCAGCAATTGCTTTCGTTGGTAAACGGAGAAGAGGTGGCGGTGCCAAAGTTCAACTTCGTTACCGGCTCCCGCTACTATGACGGAGAGAAGTTGCAAATGAGACAAAACGATGTGCTCATCATTGAAGGCACACACGGTCTTACGCCACAACTTACTCATCTCATACCGGCAGAAGTCAAATTTAAAGTCTATGTGTGTCCGCTTGTCAATATCAGTATAGACTCGAGTTCGTATCTGCATACATCGGACAATCGCCTCATTCGACGTATCGTGCGCGACTACAAATTCCGTAACTATTCGGCAACAGAAACGATAGCTCGTTGGGCAAGTGTGCGACGAGGCGAGGATAAGTACATTTATCCCAATCAAGAAGAAGCTGATGCCATGTATAATACAGCATTGCTATACGAACTGTCTGTGTTGAGAGCACAAGCAGAGCCGATACTGCTTGAAGTTCCTCGCAACTGTCCCGAATATGCAGAAGCGAGACGTCTGCTCAATATATTGAGCTATTTCAAACCGTTGAGCGCAGGAGCGATACCTCCGACATCTCTGCTGAGAGAGTTCCTCGGTGGAAGTTCATTTAAATACGATTAGAAGATATTCCTAACGATAAAGAAGACGTATCGCCGGTGTTGAGGAGATACGTCTTTTTTTGTTGGAAAGAATGACTATTTGTTGTTCGATAATCGGAAAACTATTTGAATTTTAATTTATAATTTTTATGTTTGCTAATCGCAAAAGTGATGACAACAGAGAATTATTGAACCAATAAAATTAATGCCAATATGACAAAACTTCAGGAACTGACCGATAGGGTCTACAAAGAAGGTATCGAAAAGGCACAGCAAGAGGCCGGGAAAATAAAAGATGCCGCACAGCAAGAGGCCGATGCAATCCTGAAATCGGCACAACAAAAAGCAGAAACCATTATTTCAGAAGCACAGAAAAAAGCCGACGAACTACGTCGTAATACAGAGTCGGAGGTCAAGCTTGCACAGACGCAGGTATTAGGGACTATCAAAGCTTCGATAGAAAATCTTATTTGTACTAATGTGGCGGAGCCTGCGCTTAAAGAGGTCTTTGGTGATAAGGACTTTGTCGTAGAGATTGTTAAGAAGGCAGTGGAAGGCTTTGTACAGAAGGGTTCTGGAGATATTAAAGTTGTGCTTTCGGAGAAGGATTTGGCGTCGTTGGACTCTCGTATAGCAAATTCGTTTAAGGCAGAGATGTCTAAGGGTTTGGTCTTTGAGGCAGGAGCTGTGAAGAGTGGTTTCAGAATAGGACCTAAGGACGGCAGTTATTTCATTTCGTTTACGGAGCAGGATTTTGCAGGGTTCTTTAAGAGCTATATGCGTAGTAAGACATCTGAGCTTCTTTTCGGTAATTAGTGTTGCGAAGGAGAGTCATCTATGAGTAGGAATTATTATTGTCTTGTTGCGGGTTTGCCGGATATGAAGCTTGGAGAGGTAGCTAAGGGGTTGCCTTCGGTGGATATGTTGCGAGCGGAGTTGCAAGAGGAGTTAGTGGCAGAGGATTCCAATCTTGTGGACATGCTATTTCTTCCATACGAGGAGCGAATAGAGCAAATGCGCGGGTGTGGTAATGCGTTTATGCGACGATATGCGGACTTCGATGTCATGTTGCGTAATATACTTGTTGCATTGCAATGTCGCAAGTATGGTAGAGACGTTTCGGATATGTTGTATGGGGAGGACGATGTCGTAGAACAGCTGCGTAAGAGTCGTTTGCAGGATTTCGGTCTTAAGGGTGATGTTGCGCAGATGGACGATATACTGGCGATGTTTGAAACGCCAAATCTCGTTGAGAGAGAGATGAAGTTAGATGCTTTGCGTTGGAACTATATCGAAGAGGCAACGTTTTTCAATTATTTCGGTGTTGAGAAGTTGATAGCAGCGCTCTTGAAGCTCATGATGGTACAACGTTGGGCTTCTCTCGATGAGGAGAAAGGTCGTGCGAGATTTGAAGATATTATCAATGAAATCAGACAATTAGCAAATTCAAAGATAGACTGATGTGTATTTGGGTGCATGTCGGTAGAGAATATTGCTGAGTAATAGTTATAGATATGAATAAGAATAATAAGTCAACAGGTAGGGTAGCTGGTATCATTTCGAACCTTGTGACAATCAAGGTCTCTGGTCCTGTAGGGCAAAATGAGATATGCTTTATTAAGCACCCTGAGGCAGACTTAATGGCTGAGGTTATCAAGGTGCAAGGTGACTTTGCGTATGCTCAGGTTTTTGAGAGTACGCGCGGTCTAAAGGTAGGAACTGATGTAGTCTTTGAGGGTCACATGCTTGAGGCTACACTTGGTCCGGGTATTCTATCGCGCAACTACGATGGTTTGCAAAATGACCTTGATAAGATGAAAGGTGTATTCCTCAAACGAGGTGAATATACTGACCCATTGAACAGAGAGACGCTATGGGATTATAAGGGTATTGCAAAAGTCGGTGATGTGGTGACAGCTGGGTCTTGGCTTGGCGAAGTGGAAGAAAACCACATGCCACATAAGATTATGGTGCCGTTCAAGATGACGGGACAGTATACTGTGGTAAAAGTCATTGAAGATGGTAAATATACGGTAGATGAGGTTGTAGCTGAGGTTAAAGATGCGGACGGTAATATATATCCACTTACTATGGTTCAGAAGTGGCCTGTCAAGAAAGCTGTTCGAGCATATAAGAGTAAGCCTCGTCCGTTTAAACTTCTTGAGACAGGAGTGCGCTGTATGGATACGCTCAACCCTATTACGGAAGGAGGCACAGGCTTTATTCCTGGTCCGTTTGGTACGGGCAAGACAGTGCTACAGCATGCTATTTCGCAACAAGCAGAAGCAGATGTAGTGATAATAGCTGCATGTGGCGAACGTGCTAATGAGGTCGTGGAGATATTTACTGAATTTCCACATCTTGATGACCCACGTACGGGCCGCAAACTCATGGAGCGTACTGTCATCATAGCCAATACTTCAAACATGCCTGTTGCAGCACGTGAGGCATCGGTATATACGGCAATGACACTTGGTGAGTATTACCGTTCGATGGGACTTAGAGTTCTCTTGATGGCGGACTCTACATCTCGTTGGGCACAAGCATTGCGTGAGATGTCTAACCGCTTGGAAGAGCTACCAGGACAGGACGCATTCCCTATGGACCTTTCGGCTATTGTCTCGGGTTTCTATTCGCGAGCAGGTTATGTCTATTTGGATAATGGTGCAACGGGCTCTATCACGTTTATCGGAACAGTATCGCCTGCGGGAGGTAACCTTAAGGAACCCGTTACAGAGTCAACGCGTAAAGCAGCACGTTGTTTCTATGGACTATCGCAAGCCAGAGCAGATAGCAAACGTTATCCAGCTATTGACGCCATAGACTCATATTCTAAATATCTGGAATATCCAGAACTTCAAGCATACTTGGAGGAGAAAGTGGGAAGTGAATGGCTTGGCAATGTACTTGAAGCCAAAGACTACTTACTCCGAAGCAAGGAGGCTAAAGAGCAAATCAACATACTCGGAGATGATGGTGTGCCACTTGACTTCCATGAGAGGTTTTGGAACGGTGAACTTGTTGACTTTGTCATTCTGCAACAAGATGCCTTTGATAAGATAGATGCATCGACACCACTTGAGAGACAGCAATATATGCTTGAGAGCGTATTGAAGGTGATACGAGCTCCGATGAAGTTTGCTGAATTTGAAGAGGTGCAGAAGGTCTATAAGCAGATAATCAACCTCTACAAACAGATGAACTATGCGGAGTATCAGTCGGAGAAGTTTAAGAACTTCGAGTCGCAGATAAATGAAATCGTAGATAGGCAATTGTAAAAGAGCATAACATGGAAACACAGGCTTTTCAGAAAGTATATACACATCTGACCAACATAACAAAAGCTACCATCTCCTTGAAAGCTACTGATGTAGGAGCTGAGGAGATAGCCCTTGTCGATGGTCATTTGGCACAGGTAGTAAAGATAATGGGAGATGACGTCATCTTGCAGGTATTTGAAGGAACAGAAGGCATACGCACCGATGCGGAGGTAGTATTCTTGGGACGTCCACCACAGCTCAAAGTGAGCGATGCACTCGCTGGTCGTTTTTTCAATGCCTTTGGAGACCCTATCGACGGTGGACCTGCAGTTGAAGGAGAGATACGTGATATAGGTTCGCCATCAGTCAACCCAGTACGTCGCAAACAACCATCACAACTTATCGCAACAGGTATAGCAGGTATAGACCTTAATAATACCCTTGTGACGGGACAGAAGATTCCTTTCTTCGCTGACCCAGACCAACCATACAACCAAGTGATGGCCAATGTAGCACTACGTGCTCAAGCAGATAAGATAATACTCGGTGGCATGGGCTTGACCAACGATGACTATCTCTACTTCAAGAACGTCTTTGACAATGCAGGCGCACTTGACCGCATCATAAGCTTTGTCAATACCACAGACAACCCTCCAGTAGAACGTCTCTTGGTACCAGACATGGCACTTACAGCAGCGGAATACTTTGCCGTAGATAAGAATGAGAAAGTCCTTGTACTTCTCACCGACATGACACTCTATGCTGACGCCTTGGCTATCGTATCCAACCGTATGGACCAGATACCATCTAAGGACTCAATGCCGGGCTCGTTGTACTCTGACTTGGCTAAGATATATGAGAAAGCCGTTCAGTTCCCTGAAGGAGGTTCGATAACTATCATAGCCGTTACGACACTCAACGGAGGCGACATCACACATGCTATACCTGACAATACAGGATATATCACAGAGGGACAGCTCTTCTTGCGTCGTGACTCAGAGATAGGTAAAGTTATCGTTGACCCATTCCGTTCGCTCTCTCGTTTGAAACAGCTTGTTTCGGGTAAGCAGACACGTAAAGACCATCCACAAGTGATGAACGCTGCCATACGTCTATACAGTGACGCAGCCAATGCACGCACAAAGATGGAAAACGGATTTGACCTGACAGACTATGACAACAGAACACTTGACTTCGCACGTGAGTACTCAGACCAGATACTTGCTATCGATGTCAATGTTGACACTACGGAGATGCTTGATATCACGTGGAGCCTGTTCCGTAAATACTTCAAAGCAGAAGAGGTCGCCATAAAACAAGAATTTATGGACCTTTATTGGAATGACAAACAGAATTCTTAACCTCCTGAGAGGCTGATGAATTGAAATGAGAATGATAATAGATTATGGCTATCGAATTTCAATATAATAAGACATCGCTGCAAGGGTTGGAGAAACAACTCAAGGTCAGAGAACGAGCTTTGCCGACTTTGAAGAATAAGGAATCAGCACTACGTATAGAGGTGAAGAAAGCTAAGGACATGGCAGAAGAACTCGACGAAAAACTGGCACATCAAATGTCGCAATTTGATGACATGGTACGTCTGTGGGGTGAATTTGATATGGACTTGGTAAGCATAAAAGATGTGCACTTGAGCTTTAAAAAGCTGGCTGGCGTGATGACCCCAATGCTTGAATCTATAGACTACGAAGTGAAGGACTTCTCTATGGTAGAATCGCCACTGTGGACATTAGATGGAGTAGAGATGATAAAGGGGCTTGCACAAATAGCCATAGAACGAGAGATATTCGTAAGCAAGATGGAACGTCTCGACTATGCACGCAAGAAAACTACGCAGAAAGTTAACCTCTATGAGAAAGTGCAGATACCAGGATTCAATGACGCTGTGAGGAAAATCAAACGTTTCCTTGAAGACGAAGAGAATCTCTCTAAATCTGCGCAGAAGATAGTCAAGAGTAAAAAAGAGAAGGAGGTGTCGCTATGATAGTGAATATGTATCGCTATTCGTTTATGGTCTTCCATGACGATTATGCCACGTTTCTTGACAAGCTAAGAGACGCAGGAGTACTACATATCAAAGAGCGTGAGCACGAACCCTCTGCGGATATGCAAGAACTTATGCGCCTTAAAGTGGAAGTGTCTCGTGTGGCTACGCAACTTGAAGCTCAGCAAGATAGTGATGAGAAACAGTCGGCAATCGCACTGACTAAAGAGGGAGAAGAACTCATGGACGATATCAAGATGACACAGAGTCGTCTTGAACAACTTGACATACAGATAGACGCTTGTCAACGAGACCTTGACGCTTATAAGATATGGGGAAGTGACAAACTATCCTCGGACGCAATATCACGTTTGCAGAGTGCTGGTATCGAAGTCAAGCTTTACAAATGCTCTAAGTCACAACTATCTGAGGAATGGACAGAGCAATATGCAACGGAAGTGGTGACAGAGATAGGTGGAATGTGCTATTTCGTAGCATTTGGCTTTGCAGACATGCCTATGGCAAATATTAATGTAGAGGAGGTCGTACTACCAGAACGTAGTTGTGAGGAACTACACACACTATTGTCTGGCCATATGGCAGAAGTAGAGCAATTGCGGGAAAAGATGACATCCTATGTGACCTTTGCACCAGAGGCATTGCGCCGATATGAGTCGCAGGTAACTGATACGCTTCAGTATATGATGGTACATCAGAATACCGATGATGTAGTAGAGGGTAAAGTCAAAATCTTAGAAGGTTATGTGCCAGAGGACTCAACAGACGAACTTGATAAATGGCTTGAACAGGAGAGTGTTGTCTATATGAAAGAGGAGACAACGACGGAAGAAGAACCACCTATCAAGTTGCGTAATATTTGGTTTTCTAAACTCTTCGAACCCATCACTGAGATGTTCTCGTTGCCTAACTATGGCGAACTTGACCCAACACCACTCTTTGCGCCCTTCTTCATGCTATTCTTCGGTCTCTGTTTGGGCGATGCAGGCTATGGTATGCTTGTACTTATAGCAGCCTTGATAGCAAAGAAGAAGTTGGGAGAGAAAATGAGAGGTTATTGCAATCTTGGTGTTGTACTCGGTCTTGCAACTATTGTTGTGTCGCTTATGACAGGCATGGTCTTTGGTATAGACTTGTCAGACCCTGCATACGGGGTGCCCGAGGGCATACGTAGTCTCTTCATAGCAGATCGTAACTTCACGATAGCAGGTTATTCGCCTATGATGGTTATAGCCGTCATATTAGGCCTTGTGCAAATACTCTTTGGTATGTGTGTCAATGCAGCGAAGATAACCAAACAATCAGGTGGTAAGTATGCTATATCGACGATATGTTGGGTATTGATATTGCCTATCATGGCCATCACATGGGGACTCCCTGCAATAGGAATAGAATATTCGCCTATCATAGGATATGCACTTTATGCAGTGATAGCACTTTGTGCAGTAGGTATACTCTTTTACAACTCGCCCGACTCAAGTCTTATTGGCAATTTAGGCTCAGGACTATGGACAACATATAATATGGCAACAGGTCTTTTGGGTGACACACTATCGTACATTCGTCTCTTTGCATTAGGCCTTACAGGTGGTATATTGGGAGGAGTCTTTAATAGTATGGCTATGCAAGCAGGAGACGGATTGCCTTGGTATGCTAAGTTTATCGTTATGCTTCTCATTCTGCTTGTAGGACATGCGATAAACATAGGTTTGTGTCTGATAGGAGCCTTTGTTCATCCTATGCGTCTGACCTTTGTTGAGTTCTACAAGAACGCAGGCTTTGAAGGCGGAGGCAAGGAATACAACCCATTTAGAAATAGTGAGATAAAGTAAACAAAACAATAGAATAACATTTAAAAGATTAATAAAACATGGAACCAATAGTATTAGCTTATTTGGGAATAGCACTTGTTGTTGCGTTGTCAGGCATAGGAAGTGCGTATGGAGTAACAATTTGTGGTAGTGCAGCCGTTGGAGCAATGAAGAAGAATGCAGGTGCAACGGGTTCGTACATTGCATTGTCTGCGTTGCCATCATCACAGGGACTCTATGGCTTTGTGGGCTTCTTTATGTTGCAGAGCTTTTTGACAGCTGAGATAACATGGTTTACAGCAGCAGCTGTATTTGGAGCAGGATTGGGCTTAGGCTTAGTTGCACTCTTTTCGGCTATACGTCAGGCACAAGTATGTGCTAATGGTATCGTAGCAATAGGTTCGGGACATAATGTCTTTGGAACAACGATGGTGCTTGCGGTATTCCCTGAGTTGTATGCTATTTTGGGTTTGCTCGTGTTGATATTGATATCAACAGGTTTGTAATATCTGAAATAGACACTATAGGACATTTAAGAAATGTGCCATGCTCAGAGAATGAGTATGGCACATTGTCATTAGACAACTATTCATATTTATGGAAAGTTATAGTGATTCGGTGAGATCACTGTGTAACTATCTGAAATACTAACCGAAGGGACAAACATCTTAGCTAATGTTGCTATTTCGTCAAGTCTTTCTTTAGGAATCTTCCATATAGTCTGTAGAGGAGGAAACATCTATCTATAGTGTGACTTTTGGATTAAAGGCAGAGAGTATACGAATATGTGGAAACAAAAAAGGAGGAGACAAGCTGTTATTAAATGATTTTGTATATATTTGCAATATAGAACGATAAAGGACGATAGGTATGGCAGATTATATACGATTTGATTGGGCAATGAAACGTCTGCTTCGCGACAAGGCGAACTATGGCGTTATAGAGGGTTTGTTGACAACACTTCTAAATGAGAAGATTACTATTCGTCGAATGTTGGAGAGTGAAAGTAATCAAGAAGAGGAGTATGACAAATCGAATCGAGTAGATATACTTGCCGAAGACAGTAAAGGTCGATTGATACTATTTGAGATACAGAATAACAATGAGTATGCATATTTTCAGAGAATGCTCTTTGGAGTATCAAAGTTGGTGACCGAATATATTAGACGAGGTCAAGGTTATGAGAATATACGTAAGATATATAGTATCAATATCGTTTATTTTGCATTGGGAGCAGAGAAGGATATAGTCTATCATGGAACAACAGAGTTTAGAGGAATTCACAATAATGACATTTTGCAACTGTCGCCATTCCAGCGAGAGAAGTTTGAAGTGGATACAGTCAGTCAGTTGTACCCTGAGTACTATATACTTCGAGTTAACGACTTTGATAAGTGGTCTAAGTATCCTCTAGAACAATGGATATACTTTTTAAATACAGGAGATATTCCAGAGGATGCTGATGCGCCAGGATTAGGAGAAGCCAGAAAACGGTTGGCAATCGACTTGCTCTCAAAAGCTGAAAAGAATGCATATTATCGTCATTTGGATAATGTCGTTATACTTAGAGATAATATCACTACGGAACGAGCAGAAGGACGAGCAGAAGGACGAGCAGAAGAAAAACTAGAGATAGCACGAAACCTTAAGGCATGCGGTGTAGATGTGGTGACAATAATGTCTGCTACTGGTTTGTCTGCAGAAGAGGTAGAAAAAGCATAAGCAGAGTCATAGTGCCTGCATGGGATAATAGCAAAATAGACACTTTGCAATAAGGATAGTATAATAAAGGTCGACCCGAAAGTGGGGGTTGACCTTTAGTTTTTTATTGCTTTTATCAGTACGAAATGCTAACTGAGTGAACAAACTGTTGTGCTAAACGACCTATTTCATCGAGTCGCTCCTTTGAAATCTTCCACATAGTTTGTAGAGGGGTGTCTCTATCTATGGTGTAAATCATTAGTCGCGGAGGCTTGATGAGACTGATGATTTCGAGCCATTGATTCACATGCCTTTCATCAGTATTGTTGTATTCTTTGCCGTTTATGTTCCATTTGACGAACATCGTTTGGATGACGAGGTTGGAGCCCATCAACTTTATCTTTTTGATGACATTATCGAGAGAGTATTTGCAATTTGGTTGATTGAGAATACTTATAGTCTCCTCATTACCTGCATCAATTTTGAGTATGCAGTCATTGACTTTACCAAGGGCATTAACTACACTTTCACGGTGTAGTTGTGTGGCATTGGAGAGGACTGATACCTTAGCATTTGGTGCGAACTTATCTCTAAGAACTATTGTGTCATCTATAATACCTTCGAAGTTGGGATGTAGAGTTGGTTCGCCGTTACCTGCGAAAGTAATAGCATTGGGTAGTATGCCCGCTTCACTCATCTCTTTTAGTTTGTCGTGCAAACTGTTGTATATTAGTTCTCTTGAAGGAAGTTTGGAGCTATTGAGAGGTTGAGAATGAAGTGAGCCACACTCGCAATAGAGACAGTCAAAAGAGCATATCTTGTGAGTTGTCGGAAGTAGATTGACACCGAGAGAGACACCGAGACGTCTGCTATGAATCGGACCGAATACAGGTTTGTCAAATAGAAATGTCATGATAGATACAATTTTTGCGCAAAGATGAAGAAAAAATACGAATATATTAGAATAATTGATGTATATTTGCTTTCTATGTTATTCAAAGAGGTAATAGGACAGGAGTCGGTCAAGGAACGATTGAGGAATATGTATATTGAACGTCGTATTCCTCATGCTATGTTGTTCTCAGGTCCGGAGGGCTCAGGAGTGTTGCCTTTGGCTATAGCCTTTGCGACGTACATCAATTGTACAGGGGATAAGAGCCATGGAGATGCATGTGGTGTATGTCCATCGTGTGTGAAGATGTCTAAGTTGGTTCATCCTGATTTGCACTTTAGTTTTCCTATTGTCTTGAAGAGTAGCAGCTCGGTGTCATCGGACTATTTAGCGGAGTGGCGCGAAATGATTATTCGACAGCCTTATTTCAATTACGAGCAGTGGAGCAACGAGTTTGGCGAACTCAAGAAACCTCTCATACCGGTAAAGGAAGCTCAAGAGATACATCGTAGCTTGAGGTTGAGCCCTTTTGAAGGTCAGTTTCAAGTAATGTTGATATGGAAGGTTGAACTCATGAACGAGAGCGCGGCAAATAGAATTCTTAAAATACTTGAGGAACCGCCGGCAAATACAATATTTCTTTTGGTGTCGGAAAATTCAGCAGAGATACTTCCGACGATATTGTCAAGAACACAGGTAATAGGAGTGCCCCCGATAGCAAATGAAGATATGAAAACACACCTACGCAGCGACCTTCTGCTGGACGAAGAACAAGCAGAACGCGTGGCGCATATAGCACAAGGTTGCAAGGTGAAAGCACAGTCAATAGTCGAAGGATCAGAATTGAGTAAGGCGAATCTCTCTTTTTTTGTGGAACTCATGCGTAGTTGCTATTCCGGTAAAGACAATGTGCCTCGTATGGTAACATTGTGCGAGTCGATGCAGAAAAAGTCGAGGGAACAAGTGAAAAATATGCTTATCTACTCGCTTCGAATGCTGAGAGAGAGCTTTGTCCGAAACCTCGATAATACAGAGTTGTGTTACACAACAAAAGAAGAGGAGACATTCCTCGAGAAATTTTGTCCGTATGTACATTTGGATAATATCTTCGACATGTCGGAAGTGTTTAACAAAGCCATATCCAATATAGAGCAAAATGGCAACGTGCGCATGGTGATGATGGATTTACAGTTGAATTTGGCAGTCCTGTTTCGTCGCCCTCGTCCGAACGAAGAGATAGCAGAAGTAGTGTAACAAAAACACGTATCTTTTTGAAAAACCTGTGGCGCAAAACAAAACGAAACATAGGCCTCTCCACGAGAGGAGGGGAACAAGATAATAAAACATCAAACAGAGAAGAAAACAATATACGTAATGAACGAAAATATAGATAATAACGAAGAGACGCAAGAAACCGTTGCAGAGGAAGGAAACGACAAAGGATGTCGATATAGTTGCTGCGGTACACGAGCAGTAAGAGGCGGCAAGTTGCATGTATATGATTGGTTGGAAGATTTGCCCGAGCCACCCAACGCAAGCGACTTGGTCGAAGTGCAGTTTAAGAATACACGTAAGGCATACTACCGCAATACAGCAGGTATATCTCTAAAGAAAGGAGACTTGGTAGCTGTAGAGTCATCTCCGGGACATGACATAGGAGAAGTGACATTGCAAGGCCGTTTGGTGTACTTGCAGATGTATAAAAACAGAATCAACCCAGAGACTTACGAGTTTAAGAGAGTCTATCGAGTGGCACGAGCTACAGATATTGAGAAATGGGAAGAAGCAAAAGGCTTGGAGCAGTCGACGATGTTGGAATCTCGACAGATAGCTGAACGTTTAAACCTTAACATGAAGATAGGCGATGTAGAGTATCAGGGAGACCGCACAAAAGCAATATTCTACTACATAGCCGACGAACGTGTCGACTTCCGAGAACTCATCAAAGTCCTTGCAGACAGATTCAAAGTGCGTATCGAAATGAAACAGATAGGAGCACGTCAGGAGGCAGGACGAATAGGTGGTATAGGTCCATGCGGCCGTGAGTTGTGCTGCGCATCATGGATGACAAGTTTCGTCTCCGTGACAACACATTCGGCGCGTATTCAGGATATATCGCTCAACCCCTTGAAGTTGGCAGGACAATGTGGAAAACTAAAGTGCTGTTTGAACTACGAACTTGACGTATATCTCGATGCAATACAAGATTTCCCACCTACCGAAAAACCTCTTGATACAGACGAAGGGTTGTTCTACTTCTTGAAGTATGACATCTTCAAAAAGATAATGTACTACTCATCTAAGAAAGATGCTCCGGTGAATATGGTGGCATTGGACATCGAGAGAGTAGCAGAGATACAGAAGATGAACGAAGAGGGACATCGTCCGGATAAAATCGGAGGTAAGGAGACTGTCGCCATGTCGGAAGATGTTGGCTATTCAGGTGTCGTAGAACTTGATGACTTGACGCGCTTCGATGATAAGAACCGCAAAAAGAAAGGTTCACGCAATCGTAATAACGGCAAAGGAAGCAATCGTCAAAATAACAACGACCGCAGTCCTCAAAACGACACACGTCGACAGCGAAATAATGACTCTCACAACCGCGACAATAGTCAGTCTCAAAATGTAGTAGAAAACGACCAACGACATGACAATGCCACAAACACAGAACCTCACAATGGCAATCGCAACAGACAGAGAGACAACCGACGAGGTCAGAACGGCAGAGAACGTCGTCACAGAGATAACGATGGTGCAGACTCAAATAACGATGGCAATAACGAACAGAAGTAATGACGATGAAAAGTGTATTGCGTAAATGGCTGTTGGCAATCGTTGCATGTCTATGCCTCTATTCGTGTAGTAGTGGCATTGTGATAGACGAATTTGTAGCATTGCCCAATGTGGGCTGGGACGAAGATTCCCTGGCAGTCTTCAGAGCCGATGTGGTAGACGCAACAAAGAGCTACGACCTCTGGTTGCAAATACGTAATGATAACTCGTATCCGTACTCCAATCTGTGGCTATTTATAGATGTTATCTCTGCCAATGATGGAGTAATGGTGCGCGATACGGTAGAGTGCATCTTGGCAAAGTCCAGTGGAGAATGGCTCGGTGGAGGGTGGGGAAGTCTCTATACCATAGAATGCCCTTACCGTCTGAACACCAAATTCGCATCTCCCGGCAGATACACATTCAGAATCTGCCATGGCATGAGAGAAGAAGAGATAAAAGGAATACATAGCTTGGGCTTACGAATAGAAGAGAACAATGGGGAAGAATAAACTACAGAAATTTGCCGAAATGGCGACCTTCGACCATGTCTTCCAAGCTGACTTCGAACAGTTGCGAGATACAGGATTTGAAAAGAAAGGACTGTGGACAAAGTATTTCGGAAATGACAACCCTATAGTGTTGGAACTTGGCTGTGGCAAAGGAGAATATTCCGTTGGACTGGCAAAACTCTATCCCGAAAAGAACTTCATAGGCATCGATATCAAGGGAGCGCGAATGCACACAGGAGCAAAACAAGCAAAAGAAGAGAAATTGACGAATGTGGCATTTGTCAGAACACGTATTGAGTTTATTGAGTATTTCTTTGCAACGAACGAGGTCTCGGAAGTGTGGGTTACTTTCCCCGACCCTCAGATGCGCAAGGAGAACAAGCGTCTGGTGGGAACGATGATGTTGAGCCGTTATCGCAAATTTCTAAAGAGCGATGGTGCAGTGCATCTTAAGACTGACAGTAACTTCCTCTACCTATACACCAAGGCAATGTTGGAGAAGAACGAAATCATTCCGGAGGTGATGTTGGACAACCTTTACGGAGGAGGATACTCTGACAAGATATTGTCGATAAAGACCTACTACGAACAGAAGTGGTTAGACTATGGTCTTACGATAAAATATATTAAGTTTGCAATACCCGCAGACAAGGCATTGACAGAGCCGGAGGTAGAGATTGAACACGACTCATACCACAGTGCCGGACGTGGTGCAAAAGAGAAAATACATAATAATTAGTACGACAAGAAAATGGCATATTATCCGCAGTTAGTCATTGACGCTTTGCGAACAGTGATTCACCCAGAGAAAGAGAAAGACATTGTCAGCCTTGGAATGGTTGAAGATGACATACGTATCGATGGCAACAGAGTGAGCTTCTCGCTTATCTTTGACCGTCCCAATGACCCCATGGTGGCAACGCTTAAAAAACGTGCCACGGAGGCCATTAAAAAGCATCTGGGCGAAGAGTGCCAGATAGATGGCAATATCTTCGTCAAGATTCGCCAGAGACAGCAACAGCCCGAAGAACCTATCTTGTCGGGAGTGAAGCATATCGTGGCTGTAGCTTCGGGTAAAGGTGGTGTGGGGAAGTCAACCGTTACGGCCAATCTTGCTGTAGCATTGGCTCAAGCTGGATATAAAGTGGGACTTCTCGATGCCGACATTTTTGGACCATCTGTGCCTATCATGTTCGACACCGTCGATGCTCGTCCGGTGTTGTTGACCAACTCTACGGAGACAAAAAGTCTCATCGAACCAATAGAAAAGTACGGCGTCAAGATGCTCAGCATAGGCTATTTCGTAGACCCCGAATCAGCCGTGGTATGGCGAGGAGCCATGGCAACGAATGCTCTGAAGCAGCTTCTGACAGAAGGAGACTGGGGAGAACTCGACTATCTTCTCATTGACACACCTCCCGGAACAAGCGACATACATATTTCTCTCGTTGGAGCCGTCTCACTTACAGGCGCTGTCATCGTCTCTACTCCTCAAAATGTGGCATTGGCAGATGCCGTGAAAGGTATCAACATGTTTCAAAACCCGAAAGTCAATGTCCCCATCTTGGGTATAGTGGAGAATATGGCATGGTTTACGCCTGCCGAACTGCCGGACAATAAGTATTACATCTTCGGAAAAGACGGTGCAAAAGCCTTGGCGGATAAATTGGGAGTCTCATTACTCGGTCAGATTCCTATCGTTCAAGGTATATGTGAAAACGGCGATAAAGGAACTCCGGCAGCGTTGAACGTGGATTCGATGACGGGCAGAGCTTTTGCCGAACTCGCACAAAATGTCGTTAAGTCAATAGAAAAACTAAAACAATAAGGATATGATAAGCGCAGAAAAACAGCGAATGTTAGATATTCGGTACTTAGCCATGGCAAGGATATGGTCTTACAATTCGTATTGTCAGCGTCGACAAGTTGGTGCGCTTATGGTCAAAGACCAGATGATAATCAGTGATGGCTACAACGGAACACCCTCAGGTTTTGAAAACGAATGCGAAGAGGACAATGTGACAAAACCTTATGTCTTGCACGCAGAAGCAAATGCCATAACGAAAGTAGCCAAGAGCAACAACAGTTCCGAAGGTGCAACTATGTACATAACAGCCTCTCCATGCATAGAATGCGCCAAACTGATAATCCAAGCCGGCATACGTCGAGTGGTCTATTCTGAAGCCTATCGTAACACCGATGGCATTGAACTGCTGAAACGTGCAGGGATAAGTGTTGTTCATATTGAAGAAGAGATAATAATAAAATGATGAAAGATAAGAAGATAATGATACCGTTGTTGGTATCGGGCGCAGTCATCGTTGGTATCCTGATAGGCAAATTATCCGCCGTGGTATCTAACGAAATCTCGAGTCCTAAGGGTGACGTCTTGTCTATCGGTGAGTTGAACAGAGCAAGTAAGTTGCAGACTATAATGAATCTGATAGACAACGCTTATGTCGACGAGGTATCTATGGACTCTATAGAAGAGAAAGTAATTCCGGAGATTCTCAAAGAGTTAGACCCACATAGTGTCTATATCCCGGCCAAAGATATGAAGAGTGTCACTCAGGAACTGAAATCCAACTTTGGTGGTATCGGCGTGATGTTTACTATGCGCGATGATACGGTGAATATCATTTCTGTCGTCGCAGGAGGTCCTTCGTCAATGCTGGGTGTCATGCCGGGAGATAAAATCATAAAAGTCAACGGCGTGCCTTTCGTAGGTGATTCTATCGACAACGATAAAGTCATGGATTCGTTGCGTGGCGACTTAGGCACAACGGTTGACATAACGGTCCTGAGAGGAGAATCGACAGAGATAGACTTCACCATCACTCGAGGACTCATACCTATGCGAAGTGTAGAGGTGGCGTATGAAATTGAACCCGGCATCGGATATATCAAGATTGACCGTTTCGCAGAACGCACTTACGACGAGATGCTTGCCGGTATCGCAAAACTCAAATCACAGAAATGCTCTTCGTTGATTATTGACCTTAGAGGCAACTCTGGAGGATTGTTAGAGGTTGTCAGCTACATGTGCAACGAGTTCTTGCAAGAGAAAGACTTGATAGTGTATACCGAGGGAACGCATCTACCCCGACAAGATACACGCGCTACCGGTCATGGCACGAGCAAAGATATTAAGATAGCCGTCCTTATTGACGAATATTCGGCATCTGCAAGTGAGATATTGGCCGGTGCTATACAAGACAACGACAGGGGCGTTGTCATCGGACGTCGCTCTTTCGGAAAAGGCTTGGTGCAAAGTCAGATTCCTCTTGCCGATGGTTCGGCTATTCGTCTGACTATAGCTCGTTATCACACACCGAGTGGCAGATGTATCCAACGTCCATATCACAAGGGCGATGAAGAATACTACGAAGATACGTACAACAGATATACTTCGGGCGAACTCTTCGACGCTGACAGCGTCAAAGTTGACAAGAGCCAGACATTCTACACCAAAGGTGGCAGGGAAGTGTATGGTGGCGGCGGTATCATGCCTGATTATTTCATTCCCCGAGATACTGCCAAGGCTTCAGAATATCTCTATCAACTGCGAGCACGCGGCTTGATTTACAATTTTGCTATCGATTATACCAATGCTCATCGTGACGAGATGTATTCCTTTGACACTAAGTCTCTCATCGACTATCTGAAGGGCAAATCCTTCTTGTCGCAACTCAAGGATTACGCTTCTAAAAAGGGCTTGAAACCACAAAGTCTTAGCAATGTCGAATCCACGATTATCGAGCGTGAGACAAAGGCTTATATCGGGCGTAATCTACAGGACAATGAGGCTTTCTATCCTATCATCAACGAGGAAGACCCGGCTATTGAAAAAGCAGTCGAATTGTTGTCAGCAGAATAGATGACAGAGTTAGGTTATATGGGACTATTTGTTGCAAGTTTTCTCTCTGCAACGATAGTCCCTTTTAGTTCGGAGGCAGTGCTCTTCGGAATGATAGCGGCAGGTTTCGAACCTGTCATGACAACCATCATTGCGACCTTGGGCAATTGGTTGGGAAGCATGTCAACATATTTCCTCGGTTATCTCGGTAATATTGAGCGCATAGAGCGTTGGCTGAAGATTTCAAAGGAGAAGACAGATAAGTATCGTTCGAAGACTGAACGTTATGGAGCGTGGTTCGGACTATTGGTATGGGTGCCCGTTATTGGCGATGTCTTGGCTGTGTGTATGGGACTTGTCAGAACTCCTATCATAGCGTCTGCCGTCCTCATCTTTGTCGGAAAGGCATTGAGATATGCCATTTGGTGTTATCTATCGGTGTATGCCGTGTCGTAATTTCTTGCGGCAGGCTCTTTTGTCGCTGACAAGATATAAAAATGAGGTGTACTACCCCGGAGCATTAGGGGAGCACACCTCGCCTTCGTTTATTACCCTATTAACGAAGAGAAACTAAATGCAACTTATTCCGACGGCATTTATTACTTGTGGAACATTGTTGCCGTCTACAGAGATGAGATCAGAAGCATTTGTATATTCGTGTGGTACATACTGATAGAATGCTATGTATAAGCTGTTCTTTGTTGAAAGTGTAACAACACGATATGCACCACTACCCAAGTTTTTTATCTCGTTGTTTATGCCTAGTTGTCTGAATGAATTGATAATGTTGTTGATGTCTGCACTCTTTATGTAGAATACCTTCTTGGTAAAGCACTCTCCTGTCGAACAGTTGACTGTCTTTTTGCAACCTGCGCAGAGTATCCAGATGCCTCCAATAGCAGCAAACGCTCCTACTACGTATGCTCCTATTTGAAGAGTGTCGTTGTTTGCTCCTATGCTTTTTGCTGTTGCAAAAAGTACTATTCCGGCAACTAATAACAATAGTGCCAATATGATTCTTATGAAGTCTGTCTTCTTTGTTATCAAGCCTTTTGTATATAGCTCGTCAAGATGTTGTTTTGTCATAATTCAAATGTTAGTTTTACTACTTGTATGTGCCGACCTTTTCACTTCTCGGCCGACGTTTGATATAAACACTCGCTGAGAGAATGTCGTATACCGACACACTCCCAAACCGGATTGTCCCTTAAGACACTCCTGTTTGCTAAAAACAAATAGTACTGATGGCTAACAAATGAGTTGTTCTAACCCATAGACGTAATAGTCGCATGGGCGATGTATAGCCTTCTTGTCAACTGTTTGGCTATACTCCGGGTTAACACAATCTGCTGTCTGTTCTGTTGTTGATAAGGCTATGACTCTCTGCCTATTGAGAGATATAGTTATCCTTTTATAGGTAGAAATAGAGCGATATGTTATAGAGTTATGTTGGCTATATGTTGCCGGAATTTGAGGTGGCAATGTCAATGTCCCTTCTTCAGATATCATCGTAGTGCCACAGTCGATGTGCATCTCCTTTGTAGCCTCAATGCTATCAGTGTCTGCATCGCAACGACCGACTTCTCCCACATTGAAGTAGAAGAATAACGACATTATACCCGTTAATATGTATCCGACATACCGCATGTACGACTCTTTGTTTTATCTCCGACCACAAAACTAATAAACATTTTTTATTCATTCCCTTTTTCAACGACTTTTTTCTCTCTTGTCGTACTTTATTTTTACTCATGAGAGTCTCTTTGTCTGCTCTATATGCCAAATGTGTAAGTCCGAAGGTGATATTGTCATCTATTCCTGACTCCGTCGGCATTATCCTTCTATTGTTGTCCTCTTATTGCCCGTCAGCTTTAGGCAAGAATTGACAGCACTATTCCTGCCGTTTTGTTGCTATATGTGCCCAAATCTTAAATCATATAAAAATGGAGAAGTTTTTTTTTGTAGTTTATTCCATTTCTTCATTTTTTTCTACCTTTGTCTCCGATTTACAGAACTCACTTATAAAGGATTGTATGAAACAGGACATGATTGTTATCTTGGATTTGGGAAGCCACGAAAACACAGTGGTTGCCAGAGCCATTCGTGCGTTGGGCGTATATAGCGAGATATACCCTCACGACATCACAGCCGCCGAGCTGAAGGCCTTGCCTAATGTAAAAGGAATCATCATCAATGGTGGTCCTAATAATGTTATTGATGGTGTCGCTATCGACGTGCTGCCGGAGATATATCAAGCAGGATTCCCTGTTATGGCTGCCGGTCATGACAAGGCGTTGTGTGAGGTTAAACTACCTCAGTTTGCTAACGACGAGGAGGCTATCAAAGAAGCAGTCAAATCGTTTGTCTTCGACACTTGTAGGGCAGAGGCAAACTGGAACATGAAAAATTTCGTTGCCGACCAAATAGAACTTGTCCGTCGTCAAGTGGGTGACAAGAAGGTCTTGTTGGCTCTCTCCGGTGGTGTGGATAGTTCGGTAGTAGCTGCATTGCTGTTGAAGGCTATCGGTGACAACTTAGTCTGCGTACACGTAAATCATGGCTTGATGCGTAAGGGCGAATCTGAAAATGTCGTTGAGGTGTTCCGCAACCAACTCTCTGCAAACTTGATATATGTAGATGCTACAGACCGTTTCTTGGGCAAACTCGAAAATGTTGCCGACCCAGAACAGAAACGTAAAATTATAGGTGGCGAGTTTATCCGTGTCTTTGAAGAAGAGGCTCGCAAACTTGACGGTATCGACTTCCTCGGTCAGGGAACTATCTACCCCGACATCGTGGAGAGTGGCACTAAGACTGCCAAGATGGTAAAGAGTCATCATAACGTTGGCGGTCTGCCCGACGACCTTCAGTTTGAACTTGTAGAGCCTTTGAAGCAGCTCTTCAAAGATGAGGTTCGTGCTTGTGGAGTTGAACTTGGCTTGCCTTATGAGATGGTGTATCGTCAGCCATTCCCGGGTCCGGGTCTGGGTGTCCGTTGCCTCGGTGCTATCACTCGTGACCGCTTGGAAGCTTTGCGCGAATCTGATGCTATCCTCCGTGAAGAATTTGCTAAGGCAGGTCTCGACAAGAAGGTTTGGCAGTACTTCACCATAGTGCCAGACTTCAAGAGTGTAGGTGTTCGTGACAATGCCCGTTCTTACGACTGGCCTGTCATCATACGTGCGGTGAATACCATCGACGCTATGACGGCTACTATAGAGCAAGTAGATTGGGCTATCTTGATGAAAATTACTGATCGTATCCTTGCCGAAGTGCCGACAGTAAATCGTGTCTGCTACGATATGTCTCCGAAACCGTCGGCTACTATTGAGTGGGAATAATCTTTAACTCTATATCACTCCTAAGCTCCAACAATTGCTGTTGGGGCTTTTTTTATGCGTGCTGTCGTTTGTCAGACTGCCTCCGCCCGTCATAATACAACGATGGAGATGACAGATTCCTGTCATCTCCATCGTCATATTATTGAGCTTCTATATCTTAGCAACCGCGAATAGCCTTGATACCCGGAAGAACTTTACCTTCCATATACTCGAGCATTGCGCCACCACCTGTTGAAACGTAGCTAACCTTGTCAGCAAGTTTGTTCTTGTTAATAGCTGCAACTGAGTCACCACCACCGATGAGAGTAAATGCACCATTCTCCTGTGTTGCCTTTGCTACAGCTTGTGCAACAGCAGAAGTACCCTTAGCAAACTTGTCAAACTCGAATACACCCATAGGACCATTCCAAAGAACTGTCTTTGAATTCTCGATAACGTTGCTGAATGTAGCTATTGTCTCATCTGCTATATCAAGACCCATCCAACCTTCCGGAGTCTCGTTAGTCTTAGAGATGTTAGTATTAGCGTCCTTGTTGAAGTCGTCTGCATTCACAGCGTCTGTTGGAATGTATACTTTAACACCCTTTGCTGCTGCTTTTGCAAGTACTTCCTTAGCAAGGTCAAGCTTATCCTCCTCACAGAGTGACTTACCAATCTGACCACCCTGTGCCTTGATGAATGTGTATGTCATACCACCACCGATAATGAGGTTGTCTACACGATCAAGAAGGTTCTCTATAATCATAATCTTATCTGATACCTTTGCACCGCCCATGATAGCTGTAAATGGCTTCTGCGCTTCGTTGAGTACCTTATCCATAGCCTTGAGCTCGTTGTTGATAAGGAAACCAAACATCTTGCTATCCTCAGCAAAGAAGTCTGCTATGATAGCAGTAGAACCGTGTGCACGGTGTGCTGTACCAAATGCGTCGTTTACATAAACATCAGCGTATGAAGCAAGCTTCTTAGCAAAATCTTTCTGCTTCTCTTTGAGTGCGTTCTTTGCTGCCTTCTTCTCCTCGTCAGTTGCAAACTCACCACGTGGCTTACCCTCTTCCTCTTCGTAGAAACGGAGGTTCTCAAGAAGCAATACTTCGCCCGGCTTGAGTGCCGCTACTTGTGCGTCGGCCTTCATGCAGTCGTCGCAGAACTGTATGCTCTGTCCGAGGTTCTTCTCTATAGCTGAAATAATCTGCTTGAGTGAGAACTTTGGATCTGGATTCTGCTTTGGACGTCCCATGTGTGACATAAGGATAGCGCAACCGCCGTCTGCCAATACTTTCTTGATTGTAGGAAGTGCACCACGGATACGTGTGTCGTCACTTACTTCTCCTGTCTCTTTGTTCAAAGGCACATTGAAGTCAACACGTATGATTGCCTTCTTGCCTGCGAAATTGAAGCTGTCTATTACAGTCATTTTCTTACGTTTTTTATTTGTTATATGTTAATAGTTTACTCTCGTTTCCCTTTTGTGTCTTGTGCGCATCTTTGGCATTGCCTCGATGTCTTTTTTCTTTTCAACGCTTCAAAGTTACTGTTCATTTAAGAAATATGCAATTTTTTTGTCAATTGTCTTTCTCTCGCTGTATCTCCTTTGAAGGTGTTGAGGTCAAAATCGCTTATCAGACACAGTCCTCTGTTGTCGCCTTCTCTTATCTCTCTGCCTTTCATTGCTATAGCGAACTCCTCCCTGCTGTTGAAATGTAGTGCCCCCGCCGTCTCATCTCCGGCCACTATCACTCCGGCATAGAAGCGTGTACCGGCTTGTTCGCAGAGCGTGTCGCCACACTCTCGGATACTTACTACGGTATTCGTGTCGTCGACTTCTATTATCGGGTATCTGCCCAATGTGCCGTCAGTACGCAAATATAGGTGGGAGCTGTATCTCATCAAATTTCACGCTGTCTGTTATCTCGTATGGCATATAGTAGAATCCGATGTTGGAGAGTGTCGCCGTGGTCTGTTTGTGTTGTTTGCTCTTGAGAAGCCTCGCAACGACTTTCGTCGCTCCTATCGTGTCCCTCACTGCTACTTTCATGTCGAGGTCTTTCGTGGTATGTGTGCGCTCTAACTTTACTGTTGTCGTGTCTGCTATGGTGTCGTTATAGCATATCACTACCTCTACCGATGCTGTGTCTGTCGCTTTGTTTCGACGCGGGAAGACATACCTCATGTCAAGGTGCACATACCCGCCTTTTATGCTGTCGACATCGTGCGCAAAGACAAGGTCTCGGGGGAGGGTGTCACTCTCCATCAGTGGTAGACGTATTGTCTTGGCATGCTTCCATAGGTCGGTCTTCAGAGAGTCTCGCATGGTTGTTTTCCTATTGTTTATAGAGTCTCGTTTGTTGAGTATGATATTCATGCGTGCTTCTCGCTCTGTGAGTATGCCTACTACTTCATCGTAGAGCGCAGAATACTCCTCCGGGTGTGCCGAGTACCATGCCACCGCCAAGTCAAATTCGGCTTTCGTCGTGCCGTATCGTTCCAATAGCGTGTGATAGCTATTCTCCATGTATAGGTCGGGGTTGTGTGTGCTATATAAGTTGCCCTTGTTCTGCCCCATGGCGTCAACTATATATATGTCCGCCATGACCTTCGCCAATGTGCTTTGCTCTATAGGCCCTCTGTCATATAGTCGTATAAAAACAACAATACCTATCGCAACGACTGCGACAGATACTATTGCTATTATATATCTTATCTTCTTGTTCATGCTTATTTGCCGTCTGCTCGTACTATGGTGCGTACCGTCTTGAAGATGATGATGACGTCGAGCAGCAACGACCAGTTGTCTATATACTCCATATCCATTCGCATCCACTCTTCAAAGCTTATCGAATTGCGTGAAGGTGCTATCTGCCACAGACACGTTATACCCGGTTTCATCGCCAGGCGTCGTAGCTGCCATCGTTCATACTGCGCTACTTCGGCAGGCAGTGGTGGACGTGGCCCCACTATCGACATGTCGCCCAAGAAGACGTTCAAAAACTGCGGAAATTCGTCAATTCCTGACTTTCGCAACCACTTGCCCACTCGTGTGATTCGTGGGTCGTTGGTCATCTTAAAGACAGGCCCTGTCATCTCGTTCTGCTGCATGAGCTTTGCCTTGAGCTCTTCGGCATTCACTACCATCGTGCGGAACTTATACACGTCAAAGACTTTTCCCTTGAAGCCAGACCTCTTCTGCTTGAAGAATATCGGACCCTCAGAGTCGAGTTTTATGAGCAACATTATTATTAGGAAGAACGGCATGCCCAGCAATATCACCGAACCCGAGAAGAGAATGTCTATTGTCCTCTTCGCCAATAGTGCCGCATAGTTGTTGGGTGTGTTGCTTATTGTCAACACCGCATTGGTGTCGAAGTATCGGAGCTGCGTCTGTGTCGACAAGCGGTTGAAGAACGATGAGTACAACCTGAATGTCACGCCCAACTCGTTGCACATGTCCACAAGTTGCAAGATCTCCTTCGAACTGTCGTAGTTGCGTGCATATATCAACTCGTCGATGTCATGAGTGAGCATCGTCTCCACCTGCGTGTCGTCTATCGGATATACAGGCACTTTGCCGTTGTAGACTTTCATTATATACTCGTCGCCGATGATGGCTTTTATCTTGTAGCCCCACTCAAAACGTCGATATATCAAGTCCAACAGCGGTGCTCCTCTCTTGTCGCATATGAATATCACCGTCTTGTTGTTGAGCCCCGCCTTACGGTAGTGTCGCAATGCCTTGTAAAATATGAATTTCGCAAGGAAACACATCGTGGTGCTCAACGCTCCAAAGAGCAACAAGACATTACGCCCGTAGTTCGTCAGTCCCAATATCACTATCGTAGCCGTCAGCAAGATAACGCCTATCACTCCCTCGAGTATGTGATAGAGTAATATCTGGCTGAACGAACGACTTCGGTATACCTCATTGAGCTTCAGCCATGTGTCTATCACCGACCAGTAAAGCGCAATGAACAATATCGTAATGCAAAAGTCTTTGTTGAAGATGTATACCAACGACGGATAGTTGTCGCCATAGAAAGCAACTATCGATACTAAATACGAGATTATCGTTATTAATATCGTGCCAGTTGTGAGCATCGTTGTTACAAACCTTGCCCTGTCACTTAAAAACTCGCTATTTCCTAAGTTCATACCCGTATCTTTTTAGTCTTTCAGTGTCTCGCTGAACGATTTTATGCGTTGCTCTTGGTCTTTCTGACAGACCATCAAAATGCCGTTGTCGTCAGCTACTATATAGTTGTCGAGTCCCTGCAATACCATCTTGATATCACCCGAAGCTCTCACTATGCAGTTCGTACTCTCTATCATTGATACATTTTTCATGCCAATGATGGCATTTTGATTCTCATCTTTCTCTACATGTGTGTAGAGCGAACCCCATGTGCCCAAGTCACTCCAACCAAAGTCCGAAGGCATGACGTACACTCCCGAGGTCTTGCCTCCCAATGATATCTCCTTGCCTCCCAGACGTTCCATGACGGCATAGTCAATGGAGATGCTCTTGCAATTCGGAAACAACTCATTGACAACCTCCTGCTCGAGGGCTGTGTCGAAACGTGCCGACATTATGTCAAATATCTGTGCCATCTCCGGCTCGAATTCTCTTATCGCAGCCTCCGCCGTCTCGGCTGTCCAGATGAAGATTCCGGCATTCCAGTAGTAACCACCCTCGCGCAGATACTGCTCCGCTATTTCGCGCTGTGGCTTCTCCTTAAATGCTGCTACCTTGCATACTCCACCTCCCACTTCGCTCGCCGACTGTATATAGCCGTAGCCCGTGTCCGGACGTGTAGGCTGCATGCCCAAGGTCAGCACTCGAGCACTGCCCTCTATGAAGTCGAACGCCCTCTCTATGGTGCGTCTGAACTCCGCCGTGTCCAACACGAAATGGTCGGCCGGCGATACTACTATCGATGCTTCAGGTTCTCTCTTCCGTATCTTCCACGCTACATATCCTATGCATGGCGCAGTGTTGCGCATACATGGCTCCATGAGTATGTTTTCTTCAGGTATCTGTGGTAATTGCTCTCTGACCAACTCTTTGTAGTTGGCAGATGTCACAACCCAAATGCGCTCCGGCGTTATCATGCCTCCGAAACGTTCTACAGTAAGCTGTATGAGCGTCTTGCCGACACCTAAAACATCTATGAACTGCTTAGGTTGTTCGGGCCTGCTCATCGGCCAAAACCTACTGCCTATACCCCCTGCCATTATCACTAAGTGTCTGTTCATTGCGGTTCTCTATATAGGTCTTTGTCTTCTGTTGTATATTAAACATGCAAAATTAATAATTTACTTTGTGAAAAACATCTTTTCCCGAGGTTATCTTCTCTTTTTTCTATATATTTAATTTGTGATGTCACTTTGCTCTGATGCCTTTGTCTATTTGTGTCTTTCTCATCTTTCCGAAGAACTCATCTCTCCCTCAGCACATTGCCCCAATACCCATCCTCCAACCGCATATCTCACAGGGACTAAACTTACGTCAATTGCCACCCATTCACGCATCAGTAACCAAATAATTAACCTACACAAAACTCTATAATTCCACAAACAAACCACCTATTCACCTCCAAATATCCCGACACTAATACCAACAATGCCGCTTGGTTGGATTTATAATCCGACCGCTGTGAATATCAGCATTTGCAATGCTTTGAGAGCTATTGCTTATCGGTATATATTTGAAGCATTGCAAATGCTGATACTTCATGTG